>NZ_JBSFJV010000085.1:0-33127 GCF_053598235.1 Kitasatospora sp. NPDC001159 | reverse complement strand
CTTCCGCGGACTTCGCCCCGCCGTGTGGGACAACCGCGAGCGCCGAGGGCTGCATCACCGTGGCCAGCGGCCTGGGCGCCAGAAGTTTCAACATTCTCAACGAGAGCTGGAAGACCGTCGAGGTTTTCCGTGGCTTCAACTGCGACAACGGCGGTCCGGTCGCCACCGTGGGCCCCCGCAGCGCCACCAACGGCGTGGTGACCCGGCACGGCGACGAGGACTCGTTCGGTTTCGGTGGCGCCTTCGATTGCGATGGCGCCGTGGGCAGCTTCCGGGTGATCGGCCACCGCCACGAGTGGTGACAGCACCGCCCGGAGCACGGGAGCGATCCCGGCCCGCCGGAAGCGGGCTCGACGCGGCTTCGAGGCCGCCGCCCACTCGCATCAGCACCTTCCCCGCCCGCTCTCCCGTCGGGACGGCTACCAGTGGGTACCGGAGTCGATCGCGGCCGACTACGCCGCCGCCCAACGAGTGCTGAACGGGGTCGAGGGCGATGGGGTGGTCCACATGTCGGCACCTCAGCTACGCAAGACCCGCGTGGGCAAGCACCGCAAGACCTGATTCGGCTGGAAACGCGAGATGCCCCTCTCCTCCGCGGAGAGGGGCGTCTTTGCAGCGCCCGGCGCCGTGTCCGACCTGGATGACCGTCAGAATGACGCTTACCTCGGCGCCGCCGCGGCGATCACCGCTGCCGGTCGGGCCGCGCGCTCGCGCGGGAGGCGGTCCAGCCCGAGGTTGCGGTGGATCTCCAGGGCGGCGGTTGAGCGGTTCAGGGTGATGAAGTGCAGGCCGGGCGCCCCCTCCTGGAGCAACTGCTCGGCCATCCGGGTCGCGTGCTCGACGCCGATCCGGTGTGCCGCCGCGCGGTCGCCGCGGGCCGCCTCCAGCTTCCCCGCCAGGTCGGCCGGGAAGGAGGCGCCGCTCAGCTCGGCGAAGCGGGCGATCTGGCGCACGTCGGTGGCGGGCATGATCTCCGGGATGACCGGGGTGTCGCAGCCCGCCGCGGCCAGCCGGTCGCGCAGCCGCAGGTAGTGCTCGACCCCGAAGAACATCTGCGTGACGGCGTAGTCGGCGCCCGCCCGGCACTTGGCGGTGAAGTGCCGGATGTCGTCCTCCCAGTCCGCCGAGCGCGGGTGGCGCTCCGGGAAGGCCGCCACGCCGACCGTGAAGGCGCCGAACTCCTTGACCAGCCGGACCAGCTCGACCGCGTAGCGCAGGCCCTGCGGGTGCGGCTCCCAGGCGCCGTTCGGGTTGCCGGGCGGGTCGCCGCGCAGCGCGAGCACGTCGCGGATCCCGACGTCGGCGTAGCGCCGCAGGATGGCCTGGAGTTCGGCGGTGGAGTGGCCGACGGCGGTCAGGTGGGCGACCGGGCGCAGGGTGGTCTGCGCGGCGATCCTCTCGGTGGTGCCGATCGTGCGGTCGCGCGAGGAGCCGCCGGCGCCGTAGGTGACCGAGACGAAGGTCGGCGCGACCGCCTCCACCCGACGGATCGCGGCCCACAGGGCGCGCTCGCCGGCCTCGTCCTTGGCCGGGAAGAACTCGAAGGAGTACATCCGCTCACCGGACGCGAGGATCTCGCGCAGGCCGCGCGGGCCGCTCCGGGGGGTCTGGTCCATGGATTTCACCTCGTGTGGTGGGGTCGGTCGGCTGTCCTGGACGGCGGCCGGCCCGACGCGCGGGCGACCGCGCCCATCCTGCCCTTCGACCGCAACAGCGCTGCCACAAGGCGGACTTGAGACACAGTCGAGAGCCGGTGGAGGACGCGGCCGCCGCTCGGGACGAGGGGCGGCCGCGGACCCGCTCAGCCGGCCGGGTCCGAGGCCGCTCCGGGCCGAGTCCGCCGCGTTCCGGGCCGCCGATCCGAAACCGCGCCTTACCCTAGGGGGGTATGGTATCTTCTCATGCGAAGCAGCCGCCCGGGCCACTCCGGAAGGCGCCGCACGCACCGACCGACAGGAGAAGCACCATGAGCGAGACCACCGTCACCATCGAGTCCTCCGCCACCGAGGCCTCCTCCTGCTGCGGCTCGTGCGGCACCGACGCCGCCAAGGCCCCCGCCACCCCCTCCGCCGAGCGCACGGTCTTCCAGGTGACAGGCATGACCTGCGGCCACTGCGTCACCTCGGTGACCGCCGAGCTGAAGAAGGTCGACGGCGTCACCGAGGTCGCGGTCGACCTCGCCACCGGACAGGTCACCGTCGACAGCACCAAGCCGCTCGTCGACGGCGACGTCGCCGCCGCCGTCGACGAAGCCGGCTACGACCTGGTCGGCCGCCTCGACGGCTGACCGCCCGTCGGCCCGGACGGCGCCCCGCACGTTCGAGCCGGCTCCCCCCCCACCGCGCCCCGGTAGAGTGAGAACACTCCTCACCGCACAGGAACCGGAGACGGCCATGGCCAGCTACAGCCCCCACAAGGACGATTTCCTCAAGCGGCTCCGCCGCATCGAGGGCCAGATCCGCGGTCTGCAGCGCATGGTCGAACAGGACACCTACTGCATCGACGTCCTCACCCAGGTCTCCGCGGCCAGCCGTGCCCTGCAGTCCTTCGCCCTCCAACTCCTGGACGAGCACATCGAATGCTGCGTCCGGGACGCCATCGCCGAGGGCGGCCAGGAGGCGAGCAGCAAGATCCGCGAGGCCAACCAGGCCATCGCCCGCCTGGTGCGGTCGTAGCGCTCGAACACAGCACGACCCGGGACGCCTCCGGCGGCGCGAGCCCGCCGGAGGCGTCCCGGGTTACCGGGTAGGGGTATTCCTCAGCGGCCGGCCGGGGCGCCGACCAGCTGGGCGATGATCAGGCCGAGCACCGCCGGGGCCTGGTCCGCAAGGTAGAAGTGCCCGCCCGGGAAGACCCGCAGGTCGAAGGCCGCGCTCGTGTGGCGCTCCCAGGCGCGGGCCTCGTCGACCGTGACTCGCGGGTCGGCGTCCCCGGTCAGCGCGGTGGTCGGGCAGTCCAGCACCGCACCCACCTCGCCGCGGTAGGTCTCGATCGCGGTGTAGTCGCTGCGCAGCGGCGGCAGGATCATCTCCCGCAACTCCGGGTCCGCCAGCACCTGTTCGCTGGTGCCGCCGAGCACCAGTAGCTCGGCGAGCAGTTCCTCGTCGGAGAGCAGGTGGACCCGCTCGTCACGGTTCAGCGAGGGCGCACGGCGCCCGGAGGCGAACAGGTGGGCCGGGGCGTCCAGGCCGTCCCGGGCAAAGCGGCGCGCCACCTCGAAGGCGAGCACCGCACCCATGCTGTGCCCGAAGAAGGTCAACGGCCGGTCCGCGCACGGGCGCAGCACCCGGTAGAGGCGGTCGGCCAGCTCCGCGATCGAGGTGACCCCCGGCTCGGTGCGGCGGTCCTGCCGCCCCGGGTACTGGACGCACAGCACGTCGGCGTACGGGGAGACCGCGGCGGACAGCGGGTGGAAGTAGCCGGCCGAGCCGCCGGCGTGCGGGAAGCAGACCAACCGGGCCGCGGCGCCCTCCGTGGGGTGGTACCGGCGGAGCCAGCGGCTGTCGATCAGGGTGCTGCTGCCTGACATGGGTGTTGACCCTTCGTTCGCCTGCATGGAAAGCGTTCTGTTGGACCGTCAGATCCCGCCCACCGCCCCCGGGTCGAGTAGGCGCTTCGTGACCCGGTGTTGCGGCGAGGTGTTTCTACGTTGTAGATTCTACGACATAGTCCTACGGCGTAGAATCCACGCCGGATGAAGGAGAGCTCGTGTTCGCGAAGGACGTACCATGCTGGAGATAGAGGGCCTGGAGAAGCGCTACGGCGACCGGGAGATCCTCCGCGGGGTGGATCTGGAGGTCCGCCCGGGTCAGATCCTGGGCCTGCTCGGGGCCAACGGCGCCGGCAAGTCGACCCTGGTGTCGATCTCCGCCGGCCTGCGTACGCCCGATGCCGGATCCGTGCGCATCTCCGGCACCGACGTGCACCGCCACCCGGCCAAGGCCCAGGGCCGGCTGGGCATCGCGCCGCAGGACCTCGGGATCTACCCGACCCTCTCGGTCGCCGACAACCTCAAGCTGTTCGCCAGCCTCGCCGGGCTCGGCAAGCGCGACGCCAAGGCCCGGGTCGAGGAAGTGGCGCGACTGCTGGACCTGACCGACCTGCTGCCGCGCAAGGCCGAGGTGCTGTCCGGCGGCCAGAAGCGCCGTCTGCACACCGGCATGGCGATCACCCACCGTCCGGACGTGCTCTTCCTGGACGAGCCGACGGTCGGGGCGGACGTGCAGTCCCGCACCGGCATCCTGGACGTCGTCCGGGACCTCGCCGCCAACGGCAGCGCCGTCGTCTACACCACCCACTACATGCCCGAGTTGGAGCAGTTGGGGGCGGACATCGCGGTGCTGCACGGCGGCCGCATCGTGGCCCGCGGCTCGATCGAGGAGATCGTCCGCGACCACGGCACCTCATCGGTGGTGCTGCAGTTCGACGGTACGGCGCCGCAGGTGTCGCTGCCGTCCTGGCGAGCCGAGGGCGACACGCTGGTGTCCAACGAGGCCGCCGCCAACCCCGGGGTGGAGATCGCCCGGATCATGTCCGAACTCGGGGACGCCGCCGGCCGGCTCACCGGGATCGACCTGCGGCGCCCGAGCCTGGAGACCGCGTACGTCGCGATCACCGGCGAGCAGGCCGCCGAGCAGACGGAGGTGCTCGATGCTGTCCCGGCGTAGCCTGGTCATCGCCCGGTCCGGCCTGAAGCTGGTGCTCACCGACCCGGCCCCGATGATCACCACCATCGTGATGCCGCTGCTGCTGGCAGCCTTCCTCACACCCAACACCAAGGCCACCCTGAACGACCAGGGCTTCTCCGGCGCCTCGGGCGCGGAGCAGACCATCCCCGGGATGGCCGTGCTGTTCGCCTTCTTCGGCATCACCATGATCGGAACGCTGTTCTTCAAGGAGCACGCCTGGGGCACCTGGGACCGGCTGCGCGCCAGCTCCGCGTCCACCATGGACCTGCTGGTGGGCAAGCTGACCCCGCTCTACTTCTGCTACCTGCTGCAGATGGTGGTGCTGTTCGCGCTCGGCAACCTGATCTTCGACTACTCCCCCAACGGATCGGTGCTGGCCCTGGCCGCGATCCTGGTGGTGCTGGTCGCGGTGCTGGTCTTCTTCGGCGCCATGCTGGTCGCGGTCTTCAACACGATGGACCAGGCGCTCGCCATCGGCAGCGTCAGCGGCATGGTGATGGCGGGCCTCGGCGGCGCGCTGGCCCCGTCCGACACCCTGCCCGGCTGGACCCACGGCATCGCCAAGTGCATGCCGCCGTACTGGGCGCTGGACGCGCTGAAGAAGGTCACGCTCAAGCACGGCACGCTGTCCGATGTCGGACTCAACCTGGCGGTGCTGGCCGGCTTCGCGGTCCTCTTCGCCGCCGTCGCCGCCTTCCGCTTCAACGCGAGCGAGGCGAAGGTCGGCACCACCTGATCGGCCCCCTCGGCCGATCCCCCGAAACCCCTCTTGGCCCGGACCCCCGCCGGGCCAAGAGGCATTTCGTACGAGCGCCGAATGTATTCTGACGGAATGTCCCCGACGGACCGCGCCAGCTGCGGTCCGTTGGTACACCCCCATCCCCGACACCCAACCCGTGAGGCAGCCCAACATGAGTGAGGACGCGACGCCCCAGCGCCGGCGGCGAACAGGCACCGCCGCCCCGAGGGGCGGCACCCGGGGCACCCGGGTCGCGTTGAACCGGGATCTGATCATCACCACGGCACTGGAGATCATCGACAGCGGCGGGCTCGACTCGCTTTCCATGCGCAAACTGGGTGCCCAGCTCGGCGTGGACCCGATGGCCGTCTACTACCACCTGCCGAACAAGGCCGCCCTCTTCGACGGGGTCGTCGAGGCCATCCAGCGCGAACTCGGCGCCCAGCTCGACGCGTTGGACCTCGCCGACGGCGACCCGGCCGCCTGGGCGGACCGTGCGACCCTGGTGATGCAGACCTACCGCGACGTACTGCGCCGCCACCCGCACGCGCTGCCCGTCATCTCCACCAGGCCGGTGCGCAGCCCCGAGGCACTCGCCCCGTTCGAGCGCATCCTGGCGGTCTTCACCGACGCCGGGATCGACCTGTTGGCGGCCGTCCACATGGTCACCTGCGTGGTCGAGTTCACCATCGGCCACGTGCTCGCGGAGGCCGGCGAGCCCTTCGGCGGGGAGACCCCGTACCAGGCGGACGCCCTGGACCAGCACACTTCGGCTCTCCCCCATGTCGCCGAGGCCTGGCAGGAGCAGGACCAGACGATCGGCCCCGACACGCTCTACGAACTGGGCGTGCGGTCCATGCTGGAGGGCATGAACGCCCGCCTGTCGGCCGCGCGTTGAGCTGACTGCAGGTAAGAATACGGTAAGGAGTCCCGGGCCGGAAGCCGGGGCGCCGACAGGCACGGCGAGGGGCCCTGCCACCACTCGTGGTGGCAGGGCCCCTCGCCGTGCCTGTCGGGTCAGCCGGCGCTGGGCGCCGGGAGGTAGCCCGCCTTGACGAACCAGTCCAGGTAGACGGTGAACAGCTCGCGGTCCACCACCGGCAGGGTGACACCCGTCCCGGCCAGCGCCCGTTCGGTGCCGGTCGCGTCGAACAGCGCGTCCGGCACGCCCCCGCCGCTATCGGTCAGCACCCCGAGCAGCGGATAGGCCGCGTTCTCCGGGTCGGCGCCGACCGCCTCGCACCACTGCTCGAACGGCAACTCGGCCAGCTCGAAGCCGTACTCGCGCAGGTGGCCCAGCACCGCGGTGAGCGGGACCCGGCGGTGGTTGGTCAGGTGGTAGACGCCGTTGGCGGCCTCCGCCCGGCGCGAGGCGGCCACCAAGGCGCCCGCGACGAAGTCGACCGGGACCAGGTCGATGGCCATGGTGGCGCCCGCCGGCGCGGCCTTGGCCTGGACGCAGCCCTTCAGTACCCGCCACAGGTAGTCGTCGGTCTGGCAGGCGCCGGTGCGGGTGTCGCCGCTGATCCGCGACGGCCGGTACACCGAGACCGGCAGGCCGCGCCTGCGGGCCAGCCCGACCACCTCCTCGGCCACCCACTTGCTGCGGGTGTACCCGGTGCCGAGCTCGGCGGCCGGGCCGGTCGGCGCGGACTCGGCGATGCCGCCGCCGGGGGCGAGCACCGGGGCTGAGGCGCCGAAGACGCCGATGGTGGAGACGTGGTGCACCGGGACGGTGCGGTGCCGGGCCGCCAGCCGCAGCACGTCCTCGGTGCCGGTGACGTTCGCGGCCTTCAGCTCGGCGTACGGGTACACCAGATTGACCGAGGCACCGGCGTGGTACACCGCGTCCACCGTCCGGGCAAGCTCGTCGAAGCGCTCCTCGCCCAGGCCCAGCCGCGGCCGGGCCAGGTCGCCGGCAAGGACGGAGATCCGCTCCTCGGGCAGCGCCGGGCCGCGCAGCCCGTAGCCGTCCAGGACGGCCAGCAGACGCTTGCGGGCGGCGTCCTCGTCCGCGCCGCGGACCAGGCAGTGCACCCGGGCGGTGGTGGCGGTGAGCAGCTCGCGCAGCAGGAAGGCGCCGAGGAAGCCGGTGGCGCCGGTGAGCAGCACCGCTCGCGGCTCGGCGGCGGCCGTCACCACCTCGGCGGCCGGGACGATGTCCGCGGCCAGGCGCACCTCGGCGGCGAGTTCGGTCTCGGTGCCGGTCGGCGCGCCGGCCGTGAAGCCGTCGACGGCGGCGGCGATGCCCGCCATGGTCGGGGACTCGAACAACACCCGCAGCGGGATCGGGGCGCCGAACTCCTCGCCGAGCCGGAAGACGAACCGGGTGGCGAGCAGCGAGTGGCCGCCGAGCTCGAAGAAGTTGTCCTCGGCGCCGACCCGGTCGACGCCGAGCACGGCGGCGCACAGCTCGGTGACGATCCGCTCGGTGTCGGTGCGCGGGGCGGTGTAGCCGCTGTGGCGCACCGCGCGCTCGGCGTCGGGCAGCGGGAGCGCGGCCCGGTCCACCTTGCCGTTGGGGGTCAGCGGCAGTCGGTCCAGCATCACGAAGCCGGACGGCACCATGTAGTGCGGGACCTTCGCCTTGAGGAACTCCCGCATTGCCGGGATGAGTTGACGGCGTCGGCGGGCCTGCATCGGGTCGTTCGCCCACTCCTCGGGCAGGCCTTCGGCTGCGACGGCGGCGGCCGGGCGCGGGGTGGTCGGGGCCGGGGTGCCGGCCAGGGTGAACACCGCGTCGTAGTCGCCGGGCCGCTGCTCGTTCCACTCGAAGCGGACCCGGTGGCCGAGGCGCTCGGCCAGCTCGTGGACGTCCTCGATCTCCATCCCGGCGGCCGGGGTGCGGTCGAGTTCGCGGCGCAGGTCGAGCACGGTCGCCCCGGCGCCGGCGGCGGCCAGCAGGTCCAGGGCGCGCAGCTCGGCGGCGGTACGCGGGTTGGGGATCGCGGTCACCCGCAGCTCTCCGTCGGCCGCCCGGCGCCCGGCGAGCAGTCGCTCCAGGCCGGCCGGGTCGGCGGCGTCGGCGGACCAGTCGGCGGGCGCCTGATCGGTGCCGGCCGGGCCGTCACCGAGGTACAGCACCGCGTCGTAGCGGAAGCAGCTCATCTCGTTGCGGTGGCGGCCGCGCCGGGGGCGGATCTCGATCGCGCCGAGCCGCGGGATGGTCTGGCGCAGCGCGTGGAAGTAGCGCGGGTCGCAGAGGAGTTCGTCCTCCTCCAGGATCCGGCGGGCGATCTGCTCGCGCAGCTGGGTGAGCGGCATGTCGTCGTCGGCGCGGAACAGCTCGACGGACAGGTGGAAGGCCTCCAGCAGTCGCAGGTCGCGCAGGTCGCCGATGAACAGGGTGGCGCCGTCCGGCAGGATCCCGGCGGCCCGGGTGAGCACCGTGGTGAGGTAGTGGACGTCGGGGAAGTACTGGGCGACGGAGTTGAGCACCACGGTGTCGAAGTGCCCGGTGGGCAAGCCCTCGACGACGTCGGCGCTCTGGTGGACCAGGGTGACGTTCTCCGCGCCGACCCGGTTCTTCAGGGCCGCGATCGCCCCGGCCGACAGGTCGGTGCCGGTGTAGTCCAGGGCGACCGGGGCGAGCCGCTGGAGCAGCAGGCCGGTGCCGCAGCCGATCTCCAGCACCCGGCGGGGGCTAAGGCCGGAGATCGCCGCGACCGTGGTGTCCACCCACTCGCGCATCTGCTCGGCAGGCAGCGGCTCGTTGGTGTAGGTGCTGTTCCAGCCGGTGATGTCGAAGTCGTCGGCCAGGGTGCCCTGTTGGGAACCGTACATGCCGTCGAAGACCAGCTCCCACTCGTCGATCTGCTCGCGGGCGGCGGTCTCCGGGGCGCCCGCGGCAGGCTCGGCGTCGATGGCTGCCGGGTCGGCGACCACGTAGGCGACCAGGCGGCGATCGCCGCCTTCGGTGCGGTGCGGGGTCACCACGGCGGCGGTGACGGCGGGGTGGGCGAGCAACCCGGCCTCGATCTCGCCGGTCTCGATCCGGAAGCCGCGGATCTTGACCTGGTGGTCGATCCGGCCGAGGTACTCGATGTCGCCCGAGGGCAGTGCCCGGGCGAGGTCGCCGGTGCGGTAGAGCCGGGCGCCGGGCTCGGCAGCGAACGGGTGGGGGACGAAACGCTGCGCGCTGCGGGTCGGGTCGCCGAGGTACCCGGCCGCCAACCCGGCGCCGCCGACGTGGAGTTCGCCGGGAACACCGTGCGGCATCAGCTGGGCGCCGCTGGCGTCCAGAACGTACAGCTCCAGGTCGGACAGCGGCTCGCCGATGGGGCTGCGACCGGGCTGGTCGAGGTCGGCGGCGCGGATGGTGCGGTGGGTGACGTGCACGGTGGTCTCGGTGATGCCGTACATGTTCACCAGCCGCGGCCGGTCGTCGCCGTGCCGGGCGATCCACTGCCGCAGGGTGCCGAGCTCCAGCGCCTCGCCGCCGAACACCACGGCCCGCAGGGCGAGTTCGGAACCCTCGCGGGCGTCGACCGCGGCGAAGTGGACGAACGCGGAGGGGGTCTGGTTGAGCACAGTGACCCGCTCGTCGCGGACCAGGGCGTAGTAGGCCTCGGCGGAGCGGGCGGTGTCGGTGGGGACCACCACGACCCGGCCGCCGTGCAGCAGCGCGCCCCACATCTCCCAGACCGCGAAGTCGAATGCGTAGGAGTGGAACATGGTCCACACGTCCCGGTCGTCGAAGGCGAACAGCTCGCGGGTCGCCTCGAAGAGCCGGACCACGTTGCGGTGGCTGATCAGCACGCCCTTGGGGGTGCCGGTGGAGCCGGAGGTGTAGATGACGTACGCGCCGGCGTCCGGGTCGCCCGCGACGGCGGGGGCCTCGGCCGCCTCGGCGGGGGCCTCGGGCGAGTCGTCCACGCAGAGCACCCGGGCGGTGTGGTCGGGGAGCTGGTCGAGCATCCGGCGCTGGGCGAGCACCAGCGCCGGGCGGGCGTCGCACAGGATCGCGTGCAGCCGGGCGGTCGGGTAGGCGGCATCCATCGGCACGTACGCGGCGCCGGTGCGCAGCACGGCGAGGATGGCGGCGACGGTGTCCGTCGAGCGGTCCAGGAAGAGCGCGACCCGATCCCCCGGCCGCACCCCCTCGGCAGCCAGCCGGGCGGCCAACTCGGCGGCCCGGGAGTCGAGTTCGGCGTAGCTGAGGTGCTCGTCGCGGAAGCTCACCGCGGTCCGGTCCGGGGTGCGGGCGGCCTGCTCGGCGAACCGGCCGTGCAGGGTGGCCGCGCCGGGGTGGGCGGCCCGGCGGCGGCCGGCGTGCAGCAGTTCGGCGCGCTCGGCGGCGGGGAGCATCGGCAGGTCGGCGAGGTCGGCGCCGGGGTCGGCGACCACGGACTCCAGCAGCGTTCGGTAGCGGTCGAGGAGCCGGACGGCGGTGTCCTCGTCGAAGCGGGTGGCGTCGTACTCCAGGGTGGCATGCAGTGCGCCGTCGCGCGGGGTGACCGCGAGCAGCAGGTCGAACTTGGCAGTGGCGGTGTGCACGTCGACCGGGGTGATCTCCAGGCCGGGCAGCCGGGCGGCCCCTGTGGCGGCGTTCTGGAGCACGAACATGGTCTGGAACAGCGGCGCCTGGCTCATCTGCCGTTCCGGACGCAGTTCCTCGACCAGCTTCTCGAACGGCACGTCCTGGTGGGCGAAGGCGCCGATGGCGACCTTGCGGACGTGCCGCAGCAGCGCCCGGAAGTCCATGCCTTCGGCCAGGTCGAAGCGCAGCGCGAGGGCGTTGACGAAGAAGCCGATCAGGTCCTCGATCTCGACCTGGTTGCGGTTGGCGATCGGGGTGCCGACCACCAGGGTGGAGCGCTCCTCGCCGAGGCCGCTGTGCCGGTGGAGCAGCAGCACGTAGGCGGCGAGCAGGGTCATGTACGGGGTGGCGCGCTCGGCCCGACCGAGCCGGTCGAGGGCGGCGGTGAGCTCGGAACCGAGTTCCAGCGAGACCCGTCCGCCGGCCGCGATCGACGGGCTGGTGGCGGTGCGCGGGGCGGCCATCGGCAGCTCCAACGGGGGAACCGTGGTGCCGAGCCGCTCGCGCCAGTAGGCGAGGTCCCTGTCGAACGCCCCGGCGGCCTGGCGTTCGCGCTGCCAGAGCGCGAAGTCGGCGTATTGGATGGGCAGTTCGGCGCCGTCCTGGTCGTCTCCGGCGGCCGCCGCGGTGATCGCCGCGGAGAGCTCGCGCATCAGCACGCCCACCGACCAGCCGTCGGAGATGATGTGGTGCATGACGAGCAGGAAGGTGTGATCGTCCTCGGCGTGCCGGATCAGGGTGGCGCGCAGCAGCGGTGGGTCGGTCAGGTCGAAGGGGACGGCGGCGAGTTCGGCGAGCAGCTCGGTGGCCGCCCGCTCGCGCAGGCCCTCCGGGCGGCCGGTGAGGTCCACCAGGTCGAGCGGGATCTCCAGCGCGGGCAGGACTCGCTGGTGCGGGACCCCGTCGGTGCTCTCGAAGACGGTGCGCAGCACCTCGTGCCGGCGCACCACGGCGTCGACGGCTCGGCGCAGCACGTCCGCGTCGATCCGTCCGCGCAACCGGGCGGCCAGCGGGACGTTCTGCACCGCGGTGCCGGGGACCAGTTGTTCCAGGAACCAGAGGCGTTCCTGCGCGAAGGACAGCGGGATCCGGTCGGGTCGGCTGCGTCGGGTCATCGCGGCAGGGTCGGCGGCCGTGCTCATGGTGGGTTTCTCCGGGTTTCGTGGCGGACCGGCACGCGGCGCCGGCGGGCCGGCCCGTCCGGTTCAGCGGGCTTTCTGGACGAGGTCGTTGGAGCCGACCTTGAACTTCACCCGGACCTTGTCCGAGTGGGAGGTGCCCTCGATGGCACCCGCGAAGCCGTCCACGTTCAGCGGGCCGGTGCCGCCGTTGACGACGATGTCGGCCCCGAACACCTTGATGTCGACGGCGGTCTCCTCGGGCAGTTCGAGGATGAGGTCGATCCGGCCCTTCTGGCGGAAGTAGCGCAGGGCTGAGGAGGAGCCGATGCGCAGCACGTCCTTGTGGGCGGTGGCGGTGGCACCGAGGGTGGCGGTGTCGCCCTTGGCCTTGACCGCGACGGTGTCGCGGCGGGCGAAGTCGAGGCGGATGTTCCCGCCGACGATCTTGATCTCGACGCGCTTGATCCGGCCGGGCTCGCTCCGGAAGACGTCGATGATGGGCGGGTCGGACTTCACGGCGGTCTCCTCGGGTAGCGGCCGGGCAGGCCGGGTGGCCCGCGGCCGCGCGCCGGGCGCGGCCGCGGGAGGTTGCTGGTTCAGTGCTGAGGCCGGGTGGTGACCTAGGTCAACACCCGGCGGGTGCCGACGGGTTCGCGGACACGCCTCAGGGTGTGTCTGACACGCCCTAAGCTACGACGGTCACGGCGTCGCCGCGCAGCAGTCCGCCGCCGTCCGGCGCCTCGGCCGGGTCGGAGCCGATGGTGACGGCCTTGTTGGCCTCGTCGACGAAGACCACCCGCGGCTCCAGGCTGCGGGCCTCCTCGTCGGTGACCTGGGCGTAGGCGATGATGATCACCAGGTCGCCGGGGCTGATCAGCCGGGCGGCGGCGCCGTTGATGCCGATGATGCCGGAGTCGGCCGGGCCCTCGATGACGTAGGTGGACAGCCTGGCGCCGTTGTCGATGTCGACGATGTCGACCTTCTCACCGGGCAGCAGGTCGGCGGCGGCCATCAGGTCGCTGCTGATGGTGAGCGAGCCGACGTAGTGCAGGTCGGCCTGGGTCACGGTGGCGCGGTGGATCTTGGACTTCATGAGCGTCCGGTACATGGGAACCCTCCGGGGCCCTGTTCGGTGCGGTCGGTGGTGGGCGGGACTTCCGTCAGGCGGACGGGAAGGGCGGGTTCTGCTGCTGGACGACGGTGCCCGCCGGCGGCAGTTCGCCGTCCACCAGGTAGGCCTCCAGCAGCCGCTGGACCTGCGGGTCGGGGTTGTAGTGCACGGTGTGCCCCTCCCCCTCGACCGTCAGCAGCCGGGCGCCGGGCATGGTCTCGGCCAGCCGGGCGGTGACCGCGAACGGCGTGCCCGGGTCCCCGGTGACGCCGATCAGCAGCGCCGGGCCGGCGGTCCGCCGGTCCCACGGGCCGGTGTAGCGGTGGGCGGCGCAGGGCCAGCCGGCCGAGGCGACGGCGGGCCAGTTGACCACCAGGCCCATGCCGCCGGAGCGCTCCTCGGCGGCCTTGGCCTGGGCGAACCAGCTCTGCGGGTCCTCCGGGTTGGGGGTGTCGCCGCCGAGCAGCGCGAGCGACTGCTCCGGCGGGGCGGCGTACAGCGGCGGCAGGTCGGCGCCCTCGGGCGAGCCGGAGAAGTCGAACCGGGTCCGGTACGGCTCCGCGCCGCCGGCCTCGACGGCCAGCCAGAGGTCCTGCAGCCGCTCGGCCTGCTCGGCCCAGTACGCGGTCTGGTAGAGCACCACCCACAGCTGGGCGATCACCGTGGCGTAGCCGACCGTCGCCGGGCCCTGGGGGCCGACCAGCTGGACCGGCTCGGCGCGCAGCCGGGCGAGCAGCTCGGCGAACTTGGCCCGGGTCGCCTCGGGGCTGCCGGCCGAGAACGGGCTGGTGGACTCGCCGACCCGGTCGAGGAAGCGCTCGACGCCCTGGGCGGCGGCGAGGTCGAAGCCGACCCGCAGCGGGGTGTTCAGTCCCGGGTCGGCGTCGTCGTGGTACCAGGTGACCGGGTCGATGGTGCCGTCCAGCGCCATCGCCCGCACCCGCTCCGGGAACAGGTTGGCGTACACCAGGCCGAGCAGCGAACCGTAGGAGACACCGTAGAAGCTGATCTCCTCCTCGCCCAGGGCCCGGCGCAGCAGGTCGATGTCTCGGGCGGTGTCGGCGGTGGAGATGTGCGCCAGCAGCTCGGGGTTGCGCTCGCGGACGAGCTTGCCGAAGGCGGTGAAGGCGTCGATCCAGGTCCGGCAGTCCGCCTCGGCGAGCGGGAAGGGCAGGGTCAGGCCGGCGAACAGGCCCATCATCTCGTCCATCGACTCGAAGGCCTGGACGGGCGTGCTGGCGCCGGAACCGCGCGGGTCGAAGCTGACGATGTCGAACGCCTCCCGCACCTGGGCCGGGATGAACCGGTGGTGCGAGGGCAGCAGAGTGACGCCGGCGAAGGCCGGGCCACCGGGGACGAAGACCAGCGTGCCGCGGCGGCGGGCGGCGTCCCCGGCGGGCCGGCGGATCACCTCGACGCCGATCGTCGGGCCGTCCGGGTCGGTGTGGTCCAGCGGCGCCTGGAGCGTGGCGACCTCGAAGCCGAGCTCGCTCTCGTGGGCGCGCCAGGTCAGGGCGGGCGGTTCGGTCCGGGGTGCGGACGCTGCCGATTGCTCGGCCATACGGGGTTCCCCCTCGGGCAAGTTGCTGGTGGTGATGGCGTTTCGGGACGCTTCGACCGGACCTACGCCGCGCCGGGGCGGCGGCGCAGGCTCAGTGGGCGCAGGTCCGTCCAGACCGTCGAGATGTGCTCCAGGCACTCGTCGCGGCTGCCGGTGAACCCGAGGGCGCGCCAGCCGGCCGGCAGTTCACGCCGGGCGGGCCAGACCGAGTACTGCTCCTCGTGGTTGACGACCACGGCCCAGTCGGGCCCGGCGGTGGTCACGCCTGCTCCGGCTTGCGGCCCGAGAACATGAACACCAGCAGCATCGCGGAGGCCTCCGGTAGAGCGAGGAACTCGTCTACGGCGTCGGCGAGTTGGCGCACCGCCTCGGCGGCAGCCGGGTTCTCGTCGACCATCAGCGCATAGCGCGAGCGGATGTTGAGTTGCGGCTCCAGGGCGGCCATGCCCAGCTCGTCGCTGGAGACGGCGACCGCCTCGACCTTGATGTCGGTGAAGCCGGCCGCGCGCATCAGCTGCGGGATCCGGCGGCCGATCAGCCGGTCGCCGCCGCGCTCGGCCTGCATCCGGATCCGGCCCTCGATGACCTGCTCGATGGCGGGAAGGTCAGGGGTCGGGAACACCGAGCCCCAGAGGCGGTCGTCCACGTCGGCGATGACGGCCAGGCCGCCCGGGCGCAGCATCCGGCGGATCTCGGCGAGCGCCTGCTCGGGCTCGGGGACGTGCTGGAGCACGAAGCGAGCGTGCGCCAGGTCGAAGGACTCGTCGGGCAGCGGGGCGTCGACCACCGAGCCCTGGAGGATCCTCAGCCGCTTCTCGTCCTGCTCACCGAGGTAGCCGCGGGCCTGCTCGATCTGGAACGGCTCCAGCTCCAGGCAGGTGAGCGACCCGTCCGGGACGTCGTTCAGGAACAGCTCGGTGGTGAAGCCCGGGCCGCAGCCGATCTCCAGGACGTCCATGTCGGGGCGCAGCCCGAAGTAGCGCATCACCCGGGCCTCCTTCTCCCAGGAGGCGGTGGCCTGCAGGCGCAGCCGGTTGAGCTCGCCCTCGGGGTCGGGGTGCTCGCCGGCGCCGTAGTAGGACTGGGCGCGGCCGGCGCCGGTGGTGTCGGTGACGGTCATCTGCGTTCGCTTCACTTTCCGTTGGGTTCGGTGCCGGAGCGAGCGGTGGTCACCAGCTCGGCCATCCGGGCGGGAGTGGGGTCGTCGAGGAGGTCGTCCAGCGGCAGCTCGACGCCGAAGAGACGGTTGGCCCGCGAGGCCAGCCGGGTGACGAGGAGGGAATCGCCGCCGAGTTCGAAGAGGTCGTCGGCGGGGGTGACGTCGGTGCCCAGCAGCTCCCGCCAGAGGGCGAGCACCTGGGTGGTGACGTCCTGCTCCTCTGCGGGGGTGTCGGGAACCGTGTCGGGGCCGTGCGGCTCGGTCCGGACGGAACCGGGCGCGTCGATCCAGTGCCGGCGGCGCCGGAAGAGGTGGCCCGGCAGTTCCGCGGTGCGCCGCTGCTCGGCGGCGCCGAAGGCCTTCCAGTCGACGGCGACGCCGGCCTCCCAGGCCGCGCCGAGTGCGCGCAGCAGGACGGCCTGGTCGCCGCCGGTCTCACGGGCACCGGGCAGCGAGGCCACCGCCCGTACGTCCGGATCGAGTTCGCCGACCAGTCGGCCGAGGACGCGCCCGGGGCCGGCCTCGACGAGCAACGGGCGCCCAGCCGCGAGCAGCGCTGCGGCGCCGTCGGCGAAGCGGACGGTGGCCCGGGCCTGCCGCGCCCAGTACTGGGGGTCGACGGCCTGCTCGGCGGTGATCCAGGTGCCGCTCACGTTGGACAGGAACGGCACGGTGGGCTTGTGGCGCGCCACGGTGGCGACCAGTTCCGCGAACGGGCCGGTCATCGGGTCGAGCATGGCCGAGTGGAAGGCGTGCGAGGTGACCAGCCGCCGGGCGGGCACCTGGCGGGCCAGCCGCTCCACCGCCTCCTCGGGCCCGGCCAGCACGCAGCGGCGCGGGCCGTTGACGGCGGCGAGGCTGAGCCCGTGTTCCTCGGCGAGGGCGCGTGCCTCGTCCTCCTTGAGCTCGACGGCGACCATCGCGCCGGGCGGCAGGGCCGCCATCAGCCGGCCGCGGGCGGCCACCAGCCGTAGCGCGTCCGGCAGTTCGAAGACTCCGGCGAGGCAGGCGGCGGCCCACTCGCCGATCGAGTGGCCGAGCAGGGCGACCGGCTGCACGCCCGTCGACTGCCACCAGCGGGCGAGTGCGTACCCGACGGTGAACAGGGCGGGCTGGGCCAGTTCGGTGGCGGTCAGCGGGTCGGGCTCGCCGGGGGCCGGACGGCGGTCCAGCAGGGTGCGCAGGTCGCGGCCGAGCTCGGGGGCGAGCAGCTCCGCGCACTCGGCCACGTGTGCGGCGAACTCCGCTTCGGTGCGCAGAAGTTCGGCGGCCATGCCGCGGTACTGGGAGCCCTGGCCGGGGAACAGGAGGGCGGCGCGCAGCGGGGCCGCCGGGGCCCGGTCCGTCGCTCGCTCCAGCGCGTCGGCAGCGGCGAGCGGGTCGGCGGCGACCACGGTGGTGCGGTGGTCGAACTGCCGGCGGCCGCGCTGCAGGGTGTGGGCGAAGTCCGCGAGCCGGACCGCGGTGTCCTCCCGCAGCCGGGCGGCCAGCCGGGTCCGGGCTTCGGCCAGCGCCTCGGCGCTGTGGGCGGAGAGGGTCAGCAGTTGCTGTTCGCGGACAGCCCCCGGAGCGGTCGGCGCGGGCGGCTGCTCGACGACCAGGTGGACGTTGGTGCCGCCGACGCCGAAGGAGCTGACCCCGGCCCGGCGCGGACCGGGCGCGGCCGGCCAGGGCCGCAGGTCGGTGTTGACGGCGAAGGGGCTGGCCGGGTCGGTGCGCGGGTTGCGCTCGCGGTAGTGCAGGCTGGCGGGCAGCCGGTCCTCGCGCACCGCGAGGACGGCCTTGAGCAGGCCGATCACCCCGGAGGCGGCGTTCAGGTGGCCGAGGTTGGACTTCACCGAGCCGATCGCGACCGAGCCTGGGGCGGCGCCCGCGGGAGCGAACACCGCGTCCAGCGCGGCGAGTTCGATCGGGTCACCGACGGCGGTTCCGGTGCCGTGCGCCTCGACGTAACCGACCGTGGCCGGGCTGATCCCGGCCGAGCGGTAGGCGTCGGCGATCGCGGCCCGCTGGCCGTCCACGCTGGGCGCGGCGTAACCGACCTTGCGGGCGCCGTCGTTGTTGACGGCCGAGCCGAGGATGACGGCGTGCACCCGGTCGCCGTCGGCGAGCGCGTCGGCGAGGCGCTTGAGCACGACCACGCCGACGCCGCTGGTGAAGACGGTGCCCGCGGCGGAGGCGTCGAACGGGCGACAGTGACCGTCGGGCGACTGGATGCCGCCGGTCTCGTGGACGTAGCCCCAGTCCTGCGGCAGCTTCACCGAGGCGCCGCCGGCCAGCGCGGTGTCGCACTGGTAGTCCAGCAGCGCCTGGCAGGCCTGGACGACGGCGACCAGTGAGGTCGAGCAGGCGGTCTGCACGGTGACGGCCGGGCCGTCCAGGCCGAGCCGGTAGGCGACCCGGCTGGTCAGGTAGTCCTTGTCGTTGCCGTGCAGCAGCTCGGCCGGGTACTCGCGCAGGACGTCGCCCGCGGCGAGGTGCGGCAGCAGGTTCAGCGGCAGGTAGCCGTTGAATCCGCAGCCGCCCCAGACGCCGATCCGGCCGGCGGCCCGGGCCGGGTCCACCCCGGCGTGCTCCAGCGCGACCCAGCACTGCTCCAGGAAGAGGCGGTGCTGGGGGTCGGCGTACTCGGCCTCGCGCGGGGTCATCCCGAAGAACTCGGCGTCGAACTCCTCCAGGGCGTCGAGCCGGCCGGTGGCCGGGACGTACCCGGGCGGGTCGTCCGGGCCGCGCTCGCCCACCGTGATCGACTCCACGCCGTCCAGCAGGTTCTGCCAGAAGCCGGCCGCGTCGGCGGCGCCGGGGACGCGGCAGGCCAGGCCCACCACGGCGATCCGGTCCTCCTCGTAGCCGTCCTCGTCGTACTCGCTCTCCGTCACGGCTTCTGCTTCCTCACGCATCGCGGTGTCCCTGCTTCAGCCGGCGGCGGCGGTCCGCACGCTTCCTGGCCCGCTCGTCCGCCGAGGGGCCGGCCGCCTCGTCCGCGCCGGGAGCCGTGTTCTGTTCCAGGACGGCGGCGAGCGCGGCGACGGTGGGGTGGCGGAACAGCTCGACCATGCGCAGGTCCCGGCCGAACTCCTCGCGCAGTGCCTGCTGCAGCCCGACCATCAGCAGGGAGTGCCCGCCCAGGTCGAAGAAGGTGGACTCGCGGTCGATCCGGGCCGGGTCCAGCCCGAGTAACCGGGCCCAGAGCACGGTGAGCGCGGTCTCCGCGCCGGGGGCCGGGGCGAGCCCGGCCGGGTTGGCGGGGGCGGTCTCGGCGGCCAGCCGGTCCAGGTCCACCTTGCCGTTGGGGGTCAGCGGGAACTCCGCGACCACCGCGATCCGGGTCGGCACCTGGTGGCCGGGCAGCCGGGCCGCGGTGTGGGCGCGCAGCGCGGCCTCGACCGACTCCCCTCCGGCGGCGGTCACATAAGCGGTGAGCAGCTGCTCGCCGAGACCATCCCGGACGGCGGCGACCAGGGCGGATCCGACGGCGGGGTGCTCGCGCAGCACCGCCTCGGTCTCCGCCGGCTCCACCCGGTGGCCGCGGATCTTCAGCTGACGGTCGGCCCGCCCGGCGAAGCGCAGTTCGCCGTCGGGGCCGGTCCGGCCGAGGTCGCCGGTGCGGTAGCCGCGGTCGGCACCGGTGCCGGTGAACCGGGCGGCGGTGGCCTCCGGGTCGTCCAGGTAGCCGAGCGCCAGGTTCCGGCCGCGGACCACGATCTCGCCGAGTTCGTTGACGGCGGCGGGACTTCCGTCCGGCCGCTCCACGGTCACCCGCATCCCGGGGACGGCGCGGCCCAGCGGCAGCGGCCGGTCGTCCTCGACCGGGCCGTCCACCGTGTGGAAGACCGGGGCCTGCGGGGTCTCGGTGGCGCCGTAGAAGCCGGTCACCCGGGCATTCGGGGCCAGTCGGCGCACCAGAGCGACCTCGTGGCCGGTGAGCCGGTCGCCGCCGAAGAAGACGTGCCGCAGCGCAGGCAGCGGCAGGTCGGCGGCGGCCAGGAAGCGGGCGGTCGGCGGGGTCAGGTGCAGCACGGTGACGGCCCGGTCGGCCAGCCAGCGGGCGAAGGTCCGCGGGTCCTGTTGGACGTCCTCGGCCGGTACCTCCAGCCGGGCGCCGACCGACAGCGGCACCAGGAGGTCGCGCAGCAGCGGGTCGTGGCCCAGGCCCGAGGTGAGGGCGAAGCGGTCGTCCGGGCCGATGTCGAAGGCGGTGGTGTACCAGTCGATGAAGTGGACCAGCGGCGGGTGGCCGCCAACCACGGCCTTGGGGGTGCCGGTGGAGCCGGAGGTGAAGGCGATGTACGCGGCCTCGCCGTACGCGCGCGGTTCCCGGTACGGCGTCGCGGGCTCGGTGTCGGCGTCCACGGTGAGGGCCAGGGCGACCGGGGGGCCGAGCACCTCGGGCGGACCGGCCGCGCCGGTCGCGTCCAGCCAGGCGTCGGCGGCCAGGAGTTCGGCGCAGGCGGCGAGGCGGGCGGGCGGATGGGCGCGGTCCAGGACGGCGAACGCGGCGCCGGAGCGCAGCGCCGCCAGCAGGGCCACCACCAGTTCCGTCCGGCGGGCGGCGTGCACCGCGACCCGGGCGCCCGGGCCGATGCCGGCCGCCTGCAGCCGGGCGGCCGACGCGGCGCTCCGGTCGGCCAGTTCGGCGTAGCTGAGCTCGCCGTCGGGGCCGACCAAGGCGACGGCCTGCGGGCGCTGGGCGGCGGCGCGCAGGAAGGCGGCGTGCGCGGGCTCGGTCGGGTGGTCGTGCTCGCCGTTGCCGTCGGCCCGGTCCTCTGCGGCGGCCGGCAGCGCGGTCACCGGGACGCCCGGTTCGGCGGTCACCTGCTCCAGCAGCAGCCCGAGTTGGGCGAGCAGCGCCTCGGCGGTGGCGGGGGTGAACAGGGCGGCGTCGTAAACCAGGTCCAGGGCCAGGTCCTCGCCCTCGGGCTTGGCGTAGAGGGTCAGCTCGAAACGGGGCGTGACGTCCTCCGCCTCGACCAGGCGTACCTCGACCCCGGGGATCGCAGCGTCCAGCGGCGCCAGGTTGATCATGTTGAAGACCACCTGGAAGACCGGGGTGCGGGCCAGGTCGCGGACCGGGGCGAGCCGCTCGACGATCCGCTCGAACGGCACGTCCTGGTGGGCGTCCGCACCGAGCGCCGACTCCTTGACCCGGCTGAGGAGTTGGCGGAAGGTAGGGTCACCGGAGGTGTCGGTGCGGACCACCACGGTGTTGACGAACAGACCGACCGTGCCCTCCAGGTCAGTGCGCGAGCGCCCGGCGATCGGCAGGCCGACCAGCACGTCGGACTGGCCGGACCAGCGGGCCAGCAGCACGTCGAAGGCGGCGAGCAGGGTCATCGACAGCGTCGCCTGCTCGGACCGGGCCAACTTCTCCAGCCTGCCGAGCAGTTCGGTGCCGACCAGTCGGCGGGCCCGCCCGGCGCGGCGCTCGGCGCCCTCCCGGCGGGGGTGGTCGGTGGGCAGCTCGATCGCAGGCGGGCTGCCGGCCAGCCGCTGCGCCCAGTAGTCGAGGCCGGCTGCACCGGCCTCGCCCTGCTGGCGCTCGCGCTGCCAGGCGGCGAAGTCGGCGTACTGCACCGCGGGCGCGGGCAGCGGCGAGCGCTCGCCACTCGCGAACGCCCGGTAGAGGACAGCCAGTTCGCGTACCAGCACCCGCATCGACCAGCCGTCGGCGGCGATGTGGTGCACGGCGAGCAGCGCGATGTGCCGCGCGGGCGCCAGCCGGACCAGCCGGGAGCGGGCCGGGGAGGCCGCGAGGTCGAACGGCTCGGTGTCGAACTCGGCGCGCACCCGGGCGAGTTCGGCCTCCATCTGGTCCTCGGGCAGCACGGAGAGATCGGTCAGCGGCAGCGGGTCGGCCGGGCCGTCCACCACCAGCTGGCGCGGCTCGGCGCCGACCAGTCGGTAGACGGTGCGCAGCGCCTCGTGCCGCCGGACCACCTCGGCCATCGCGGCGCGCAGCGCTTCCGCGTCGATCGGGCCGTCCAGCTGGAGTTCACCACTGAGCCGGTAGGCCTGGTCGCCGGGGCGCAGCTGCTCCATGAACCAGAGCCGCTGTTGGGCGAAGGAGAGCGGCAGGCCGCTCTTGTCCCTGGCCAGCCGGGCGATCTCCGCGGGCTGCCCGGCGCCGTCGCCGGCGCCCCGGACGTCCAGGTGGGCGGCGAGACCGCGCACGGTCGGGGTGTCGAACACCGCGTGCAGCTGCAGTCCGGTGCCGTAGGACTCGCGGATGCGGGCGACCAGCTGGGCGGCCAGCAGCGAGTGCCCGCCGAGGTCGAAGAAGTTGTCCTCGGCGCCGACGGCCGGCGCACCCAGCACCTCGCAGAAGATGTCGGCGATCCGCTGCTCGGTGGCGGTGGCGGGGCGGGCGGCGCCGGTGGGGCCCTCGGCGGGGGCGAGTTCGGGCTCGGGCAGTTCGCCGCGGTCGACCTTCCCGTTCGGGTTGAGCGGGAAGGAGTCCATCACGGTGATGAAGGAGGGCACCATGTTGGGCATCAGCCGCTCGGCCAGGTGGTCGCGCAGGCCTGCCGGGGTGACGGCGGGGGTGTACGCGCGGTCGGGCACCACCCAGCCGAGCAGCCGCAGTTCGCCGCCGGGGGCGGGCCGGGCCATCACCACGGCCTCACGTACGCCGGGGTGGTCGGTGAGCACGGCCTGGACCTCGCCAGGCTCGGTGCGCACGCCGCGGATCTTCACCTGGTGGTCGTTGCGGCCCAGGTAGTGCAGTCGGCCGTCCCGGTCCAGCCGCACCCGGTCGCCGGTGCGGTAGAGCCGGGCGCCGGGGGTGTCGGTGTAGGGGTGCGGCACGAAGCGGTCGGCGGTCAGGTCGGGCCGGTTCTGGTAGCCGCGGGTGACACCGGAGCCGCCGAGGTAGAGCTCGCCGACGACGCCGACCGGCACCGGTTCGAGGTTCTCGTCCAGCACGTACAGCTCGGTGGCCGCGACCGGCCGGCCGACGGCGGGGGTACGGCCGTCGGGCACACAGGTCTCCAGCGTACAGAAGACGGTGATCTCGGTCGGGCCGTACGCGTTGACGATGCGCCGGCCGTCGGCCCAGGTGCGGACAATCTCGGCGGAGATGGCCTCGCCGACCGAGGTGATCTCGGTGACGGTGGGCAGTTGGGCCGGGTCCATGGTGGCCAGGACGGACGGGGTGGCGGCGATCGCGGTGATGCCCCGGCCGCGAACGGTCTCGATCAGCGGCGGGCCGGGGCGCAGCCGGGCCCGGGGCGCCAGGTGCAGGGCGGCGCCGGTGGTCAGCGCCATCACCCACTCCCAGGTGGAGACGTCGAAGCTGATCGAGGAGTTCTGCAGGATGCGCCGGTCCGGGTCGGGCGCGAAGCCCTCGCGGTGCGCCAGGTCGAGGTCGACCACGCCCCGGTGCTCGACCAGCACGCCCTTGGGGCGCCCGGTGGAGCCGGAGGTGTAGATGATGTACGCGAGGTTGTCGGCGGTGGGCTCGACCGGCTCGGGCGCCGGGTCGGGCAGCGGGTGCTCCTCGTCCAGCAACAGGACGGGCACCTCGCCGACGGGCAGTCGTTCCACCAGCTCGCGGTGGGTGAGCAGCAGGGCGATGGCCGAGTCGGCCATCATGTACTCAAGCCGCTTCACCGGGTAGCCGGGGTCGAGCGGCACGTACGCGCCGCCGGCCGTCAGTACGGCGAGCATCGCGACCATCAGGTCGGCGCGGCCGTCCACGCTGATCCCGACCCGCACCTCGGGCCGCACCCCGCGGGCGCGCAGGACGGCTGCCAAGTGATCAACCTCGGCGATCAGTTGACGGTACGTCATTTCGCGGTCGGCGCCGACCACGGCGATCCGGTCGGGGGTGCGTTCGGCCTGCTCGATCACCAGGTGGTGCAGGCAGGAGGCGGGCCCGGCCTTGCCGTCGTCGGGCCGGTTCCAACCGACCAGCACCTGCTTGCGCTCGGCCTCGCCGAGCATCGGCAGCAGGCTGAGGTCGCGGTCGGGCTCGGTGGCGCAACCGTGGACGAGGATCTGCAGGTGCTCGGCCATCCGGGCGATGGTGTCACGCTCGAACAGGTCGACGCTGTAGCGCAGCGAGCAGTAGAAGACGCCGTCGATCTCCTCCACGAACAGCGCGAGGTCGTGCTCGCTGCCGTGGGTGGGCACCTCGTACGGGCGCAGCTCGACGTCGCCGAGCGGGATCCGGGTGTCGGTGAAGCCGGTGCCCAGCAGGGACAGGCCGCGCTGGGCGGACCAGGGCGCGGTCTCGTAGTGGAAGACCACGTCGTAGAGCGTGGTGGAGCCGTCGCTGCGGCCTTCGGCGGCCTGGCGGACCACCAGCGGGAACGGGTGGTCCTGGTGCTCCATCCCGTCCAGGACGGTGGTGCGGACCTGTCCGAGCAGCTCACGGAAGGTGGCGCCGGGGGCGACCGTGGTGCGGACGGTCATCATGTTGGCGAAGTAGCCGACGACCTCCTGGAAGGCGGCCTGGCTCCGGTTGGAGGTGGCGGTGCCCAGCCAGAGGTCGCGCTGTCCGGTGTAGCGGTGCAGCAGCACGTTGAAGACGCTCAGCAGCGCCACGTACGGGGTGGCGCCGGCCTCGCGGGTGGTCTCCTTGAGCGTGGCGGTGAGCTCACGGTCGAGCACGAAGGAGTACGCGGCGGCCCGGTGCGAGGGCCGGGCCGGGCGGGCCCGGTCCAGCGGCAGGTCGAGCCGGGGCACCTCGCCGGCCAGCTGCCGCTGCCAGTACGCGGAGGCGGCCTCGGCCTGCGGGCCGGACAGCCACTGCTGCTGGTGACGGACGAAGTCCATGTACCCGGCGGCGGGTTGACCGGACAGCGGCTCGCCCGCGTAACAGCGGCGCAGGTCGTCCGCGATGATGCCGAAGGACCACAGGTCGGTGGCGATGTGGTGGGCGGTCATCACCAGCAGGTGCGCGCCGCCGTCCAGCCGGGCGACCTGGGCGCGCAGCATCGGGCCGGCCGCCAGGTCGAAGGGCCGTTCGGTGAAGGCGGTGATGGCCGCGTCGACCTCGTGCGGCGCGCATCCGGTCAGGTCGGTCTCGGTGAAGTCGGCGACGAGGGTCGCGTTGACCTTCTGCCGCAGTTCGCCGTCGGCCTGGACCAGGGTGGTGCGCAGCGCGGGGTGGCGGTCCAGCACCCGCTGGAAGGCGTCGCGCATCCGGGCCGGGTCGAAGGGGCCGTCGATCCGGGCGGCGCCGCTCAGGTGGTAGGCGGGGCTGCCGGGGTGGAGCTGGTCGAACAGCCACAGGGCGCGCTGGCCGACGGCGACGTCCTGGAGGGCGGCGGCCTGCCGGGCGCGGGCGAGCAGCAGTTCGCGCAGCTGCTCCCGGCGGTCGGGGGTGGTGATGGGCTCGGTCATGACGGGTCAGCCGTTCCGGTGGCCAGGCGCTGCATCAGCGCGTCGATCTCCTCGGCGGAGAGCTTGTCCATGTCGGCGAGCAGCCGCTCGATCTCGCGCGGGTCGTCCAGCGCGCCGGCGTTGGTCGGCGGGCCGTCCTCGTCGGCGGGCTGGTCGGTGAGGCGGGCGGCGAGTTCGGCGGCGAGGTCCTCGACGCTGTCACCGCGCAGCAGCCGGACCACCTTGACCTCGGTGTGCAGGGCGGTCTCCAATCGACGCTGGAGTTCCAGGCCCATGATCGAGTCGACGCCGAGGCTGTTCAGCGGGCGGGCGGTGTCGATCCGGGCGGCGGGCAGCCGCAGCACCCGGCCGAGCTGCTCGCGCAGGAAGGCGGTGACGGCCTCGGTCCGCTCGGACAGCGGCGCGTTCGCCAGGACGGCCGGGTCGATACCGCCCGAGGCCGTGTCCGGGGTGTCCTCGGCGCGCTCGACGCCCTGCTCGGCAGCGATCTTGGCGAGCACCTCGGCGCTGACCCGGCGCTGCAGCATCCGGCCGGCGGCGGCGAGCACCCGGCCTTCGTCGTCCAGCACCAGGGCGGTGCGGGCGCTCTCCTCGCCGAGGCGCTGCTCGGCGGGACCGAGCAGGACCCAGGCGGCGGTGTCGGCGACGGCGCGGCCTGGGGTGCGCAGGGCGGTGAACTCGAAGGGCAAGCCGGTGCCGGACCGGTCGGCGGCGGCCAGTACGGCGGCATGGACCAACAGGTCCGTCAGCGGCCAGGCCGGGCCGGCCGGCATCGGGGACAGCCGCAGCAGGGTGCCGCCGTCCGGCGCGGTGTGCAGCTCGGTGACCAGTTCGGCGGAGGACGCCAGGCCGTGAGCGGCGAGTGCGCGGTAGTGGGCGGCGGCCGGGGCGCGGTGGGTGCAGCGGACCTGTTCGGCGGGCAGGTCGATCCGGTCCCCTCCGATGTCCTCACGGCTGGGTACGGCGACCGCCTGGGTGCGCCAGTCACCGCCGCTGCCGAGGAGTTGGAGTTCGACGGCATCGTCCTCGGCGCGCACCGCGGCCCAGGTCTCCTGGCCGTCGGTCAGCAGTCGCGCGCCGATCTCCAGTCGGAGGTCGACGGCCTCCGCAGCGGCCGGGCCGACCAGGGCGGTCAGCGCGGTGTCGGCGGCCAGGGCGAAGGAGGCGAGCGGGGTGCCGCGCCAGCTGAACCGGCCGCGCTCTGCGGTGCGGCGCTGCTGCGCCCGCCAGAGCCGCAGCCCGCCGAAGACCTGGCCGGCCGGCGCGAAGCGGGCGGCCTCGGGGCGCCCCTGTTCGGGCAGGCCCAGCCGGACCGGGCGGCGGTCGACCGGGGCCAGTGCGGAAAAGTCCAGTGCGACGCCGGCCTCGTAGAGCCGGGCGGCCGCGGTCAGCAGCGCGGCGCGCTCGGGTTCGCCGCGGCGCAGGGTCGGGACGACCAGGACGGAGTCGCTGCCGCCGGCCGCCTCGTGCAGCGAGGGGGCCAGGGTGGGGTGGGCGCCGATCTCGACGAAGACCCGGTGGCCGGTCTCCACCAGGTGCCGGACGGCCTGCAGGAAGCGCACCGGGCGGCGGACGTTGGCGGCCCAGTGCTCGGGGCCGAGCTCGGTTCCGTCCAGGGTCGCGCCGGTCACGGTGGAGACGAACCGTGCGGCAGCGGGACGCGGCGCCAGGTCGGGCAGCCGCTCGGCCAGCCGGCCGGCCACCGCCTCGACCCGGCTGCTGTGGAAGGCGACGGTGCCGGGCAGGACGCGAGCGAAGACCTCCTGGGCCGTCAGTTCCTCGACCACCGCCCGCACGGTGTCCTCGCCGCCGGCGATCAGGGTCGAGCCGGGCGCGTTCCAGGCCGCGACCTCGGCGTCCCCGCCATGGGCAGCGATCCACCGCTCGGCGTCCTCGGCGGGCAGGGCGAGCAGCGCGGTCAGTCCGCCGGCGGTCGCCTCGCGCATCAGTCGGCCGCGCTGGCAGGCGAGTTCGAGGACATCGGCGAGGTCGAGCGCGCCGCTCGCGGCGGCGGCGGAGAGTTCGCCGAGGCTGTGGCCGACGTACGCGTCGGCGAGCAGGCCCCAGGCGGTGAGCTGACGGGCGATCGCCACCTGGAGGGCGACCAGGGCCGGCTGCAGCCTGGCCGGGTCGTCCAGCCCGGTGGGTTCGCGGTAGGCGTCGAGCAGGGACCAGCCCGCGGTGCGGCGCAGCACGGCGTCGCACTCGTCGAGGGTCCGGCGGGCCACCGGTTCACTCCGGTACAGGTCGAGCGCCATGCCCGGCCACTGATTGCCTTGACCGCTGAAGACGAAGGCGACCGGTCCGGGTCCCGCCGCGGGCGCGGGCCCGTCCGGCGGAGTGAGGTGCAGGTCGGCGAGCCAGGCGCGCGCCGCCGCCGGGGTGTCGACCACGCCGGCCCGGCGGTAGCCGAGCTGGCGGCCCAGTGCGCCCGCGCTGTAGGCGAGGTCCCGCAGCCGGACGGTGCCTTCCGCGAGGATGCCGTCGTAGTGGTCGGCGAGCGCGGTCAGCGCCGCCGGTCCGGTGCCGGACACCGGCAGCAGGACGGCGGTCGCGCCGTCCGTACCGGTGTTCGTCGATCCGTCGTCCCTGCCGCTGATGCGGCCGTGTTCTCCCCCGCGCACGCCTGAACTCCCATTGATCAGATTGATCAGACTCGGACACGCAATTCCCGGCGACCCCGCCCGCCGCCGTGCAGGGCCGGCCGAGCCGGCCCGGGTGGGGAATCCCGGGAATTCACCCGAGACTTCCCGAAATTCCCCGCTGCCGCCGGATTCACCCGGCGGTGACGACTAATCAGCCGCCGCGTCGGCGGCCAGCTGAGCGTCGATCTGCTTGCGAATTTCGGCGAGGGTCTGCTCCGGGTCCCACTCACCCTTGGCCTCGATCGCCCGGCCGTCCTTGAAACGGCACCAGCTGGTGTAGGCCACCTCGAACTTCTTGCCCGTCGGCTCGAAGCCCATCATCCGGCCGACGTGCACGCCGGCCATCGTCCAGTCGAGGTGGACGGTGTCACCCTCCCAGCGCACGACCGTTGCGGTGTACCGCGGCTGGAGCTTCTCGCGGAGCTCACCGATGCCGGCCTTGATGCCTTCGAAGTCGTCCCCCTGGGCCTCCAGCTCCAGCGCCGACTCATCGGTGTGGGTGATGAAGTCCGGGTGGATGAATTCGCCGAGCCGGTCGATGTGACCGTTGTTCAGAACTTCCTCGACGTAGACCTGGAGAGTCTTCTCGCAAGCCGCCCTGTCTTCCCCCATGGGAATCCGCCTCACATTGTTACGGATGAAGATCCAGCGCCGTCGTCGCGAGCGGCCGGGTCCGATCGCCCGGCCCTCGGGGCCTGCGCGCCACGTGATCACGACGGCGTTACGGAATTGAGTGATGCCGTTTCTACTATGTAGATCTACGCACTGTCAACCAGCGCAGCACGTCGACCTGCTGATGAGTCAGAACCCTGCCCTGCGACCCCGACCCACCCCTCGGCGCCACCCGGGCGGCAGGGTTCGGCGACACCGGGAGGTACCCCGGATCGCCCCGCTCAACCCTGCGGACGGAGCCACCCGCCCGCGTTTCACTGGACGGCGGCCAACGCCCCCACCCCAGCCTGCAACGTACCGTCAAGCAGGCCCAGGTGAAGTGATGCACATCACACAGATTACCCCTTGGCGACACCTTCTCGTCGTCGCCCTACGCTGTAGGGTGAGTCGAGGTTGATCAATTCGATCACCATTTACGGGGGTCTCATCGCCGCGCGGCGCGACGCGCTTTCAGTACCGCGTCACGCTTCTGCGCGCTTTCCGACTCCCGTGCACGGTCATGCGACGGCAGCATTCCGTCGGACCTGAAATCTTTCACGGGCTCGGGGGCGAGAACGTTTCATGGAAATGGCCAACTCCTCTGCGATCGGGTCGGACTTCGACCCGAACACGGCCGTCGCGATTGTCGGGGTTTCCTGCAGGCTTCCGAAATCGCCGGACCCTGCCACATTCCGACAGCTCCTGGAGCGCGGTGAAAGCGCGGTCACGGAGTGGCCGGAGGATCGTTTGAGTACGGCTGACCACTATTCGGCCGACCGTTCCGCACCTGGAAAGGCCCACGCCCGGCACGGCGCCTTCCTGGACGATCCCAGGGCTTTCGACGCCGGCTTCTTCGGGATTTCCCCGCGCGAGGCCGAGATGCTCGACCCCCAGCAGCGGCTGGTCCTGGAGCTCGGCTGGGAGGCCCTGGAGGACGCCCGCATCCTGCCCGCGCGGCTGCGCGGCACCCGCACCGGCGTCTTCATGGCCACCATGGCTGGCGACTACGCCGCGCTGGTCCACGCGCAGGGCCCCGAAGCCGTCAACCAGCACACCGTTGCCGGTCTGACCAGGGGAATCATTGCCAATCGACTCTCCTACACGCTCGGACTGCAGGGCCCGAGCCTGACCGTCGACTCGGCCCAGGCCTCCTCACTGGTGGCCGTCCACCTGGCCTGTGAGAGCCTGCTGCGCGGGGAGTCCGACCTGGCCCTGGTCGGCGGGGTCAACCTCATGCTGGTGCCCGAGAGCACCATCGCCGCCGCGAAATTCGGAGGCCTTTCCCCGGATGGCCGGTGCTGGACCTTCGACGCCCGGGCCAATGGCTATGTCCGCGGCGAGGGAGGCGCCGTCCTGGTTCTGAAACCGCTCGTCCGGTCTGTTTCCGATGGAGACGAAATCCACGCCGTCATTCTCGGCAGTGCGGTCAACAACGATGGCGCCACCGAAGGCCTCACCGTGCCCAGCACGGAGGCCCAGTGCGAGGTCATACGCGAAGCGTGCCGCCGAGCGGGCGTGCGCCCGGAGAGCATTCAGTACGTCGAATTGCACGGTACCGGAACTCCGGTCGGAGATCCCGTGGAAGCCGCCGCACTGAGTGCGGCACTCGGCGCCGGACGGCCGCCCGGAAGCCCATTGCTGGTGGGTTCCGTCAAGACGAACATCGGCCACCTGGAAGGCGCGGCCGGTGTCGCCGGATTGTTGAAAACTATACTGAGCCTGCGGCATGGGATAGTGCCGGCGAGCCTCAATTTCGAGACGCCAAATCCTCGTATTCCGCTGGCCGAGCTCGGACTCCAGGTCCAGACCAGCACCACGCCCTGGCCAGCCGGTCCGCGCCTCGCCGGCGTCAGCTCGTTCGGTATGGGCGGCACCAACTGCCATGTGGTGGTGACTGGTTGGCCACACACCGAGTTGGGTGAGGAAGCGGCGCCCAGCGCGCCGCCGAGCGCCGTCACTCCGGTGCCACTGCCGCTCTCCGGGCGGGGAGCAGCGGCACTGCGGGGGCAGGCCGCGCGGCTCGCGGAGCAGGTCGGACAGGATCTGCCCGCCGCCGCCTCGAATGCCGAACTCGCCGATCTGGCATACGCGTTGGGAACGGTCCGGACTGCCTTCGAGGACCGCGCGGTGGTGCTCGCGGACGGGGACACAGAGCCCGGAAGCCGAGACAAGCTGCTCGCCGCGCTGCGCGCGCTCGCCGACGGCACGCCGACCGCCGACGTGGTCACCGGCCACGCCCGGGCGGGCGATCGACCGCAGGTCGCCTTCCTGTTCTCCGGCCAGGGCAGCCAGCAGGCCGGCATGGGCCGGAAGCTGTACCGGCGGTTCCCGGTCTTCGCCGCCGCGCTGGACGCCGCCACGGAGCACCTCGACGCCGAACTCGACTTCTCTGTCCGCGAGTTGATGTTCGCCGAGGACGGTGAGCGACTGCATCGGACGGTCTGCACCCAGGCCGCGCTGTTCGCCTTCGAGACCGCGCTGGCCCGGCTCTTCCAGAGCTGGGGCATCCGACCCGACCACCTGATCGGCCACTCCGTCGGCGAACTCACCGCCGCGCACCTCGCCGGCGTGCTCTCGCTCCGCGACGCCGCCACCCTGGTCGCCGCCCGCGGCCGACTGATGCAGGCCCTGCCGAGCGGTGGCGCGATGGCCGCCGTCGAGGCCACCGAGGACGAGGTCCTGCCGCTGCTCGCCGAGCACGACGGCGCCGTCAGTCTGGCCGCCGTCAACGGGCCCACCGCGCTGACCGTCTCCGGCGACGAGCCGGCCGTCCTCGCGGTGGTCGCCGCGCTCGCCGACCGCGGGCGCCGCACAAGGCGGTTGGAGGTCAGTCACGCCTTCCACTCCGCCCACATGGACGGGATGCTGGACGACTTCCGGCGGGTCGCCGAGAGCCTGAGCTACGCACCGCCGATCATCCCGGTGATCTCCAACCTCACCGGCCGGCCCGCCACCGCCGAGGAGCTGTGCTCGCCCGAGTACTGGGTGCGGCACGTCCGCGAGGCCGTGCGCTTCCGCGACGGCGTACGGGCGCTGGCCGAGGCCGGCGCGACGCACCTGCTGGAGCTCGGCCCCGACGCCGTACTGCTGCCGGCCGCGCGGCAGAGCCTGCCGGACGCGGACGGCCGGATCACCTTCAGCGCCGGGCGGCGGCGGGGTCGCGACGAGGTCCGCACCACCGTCACCGCGCTCGCCGAGGCGTATGTTCGCGGCGTCGACGTGGACTGGACAGCCGTCCACGGCGAGCGCTCGCCGCGCGGGGTCACGCTGCCGACGTACGCGTTCCAGCGGGAGCGGTACTGGATCGAGGCCGGTCCGGGGCGTCCAGCGGCGGTGCGGGCCCTGCAGGAGCCCCGGGAGGCCGCTCCCGAGGTGCAGGCGCCCGGTGCCGGGCCGCGCGAGGCCGCCGCGCTGGTACGCGCCAACGTCGCGCTGGTCCTCGGGCACGCCTCCGCCGACAGCGTCGACATGGAGCGCACCTTCAAGGAGCTCGGCTTCGACTCGCTGTCCGCGGTCGAGCTGCGCGACCGCCTGCGGGAGGCGACCGGCATCGCGCTGGCGCCGACCCTGGTGTTCAACTACCCCACCCCGCAGGCGCTCACCAACCACCTGCACGCCGAACTCACCGGGGAGAGCAGCGCCGAGAACACCGTCCGCAGTGCCGCCGTGCGCCTGGACGAGCCGATCGCCATCGTCGGCATGGCCTGCCGCTACCCCGGCGGCGTCGCCTCCCCCGAGGACCTCTGGCGGCTGGTCGCGAACTGCGTCGACGCCATCGGCGACTTCCCCACCAACCGCGGCTGGGACCTCGACGCCCTCTACCACCCCGACGCCGACCAGCCCGGCCACTCGTACACCCGCCGGGGCGGGTTCCTCTACGACGCCGACCGCTTCGACGCCGCCTTCTTCGGCATCAGCCCACGTGAGGCCCTGGCCGTCGACCCGCAGCAGCGCGTGCTGCTGGAGACCGCCTGGGAGGCCTTCGAGCGGGCCGGCATCGACCCGGCCACCCTGCGCGGCCGCGACGCCGGTGTCTTCGTCGGCGCCATGGCGCAGGACTACGGCCCCCGCCTGCACCAGGCACCCGAGGGCCTGGACGGCTACCTGCTGACCGGCAACAGCCTCAGCGTCGCCTCCGGGCGGCTCGCCTACACCTTCGGGCTGGAGGGCCCGGCGCTGACGGTGGACACCGCGTGCTCGTCCTCGCTGGTCGCCCTGCACCTCGCTGTTCAGGCGCTGCGCAACGGCGAGTGCTCACTCGCCCTCGCAGGCGGGGCGACGATCATGTCCAACCCGGGCATGTTCGTGGAGTTCAGCCGGCAGCGCGGGCTGTCGGCCGACGGGCGCTGCAAGGCCTTCGGTGCGGGCGCGGACGGCACCGGCTGGGCCGAGGGCGTCGGGCTGCTGCTGGTCGAGCGGCTGTCGGACGCGGAGCGCAACGGGCACCGGGTGCTGGCGGTCGTACGCGGTACGGCCGTCAACCAGGACGGTGCCTCCAACGGGCTCACCGCGCCGAACGGGCCGTCGCAGGAGCGGGTCATCCGGCAGGCGCTGGCCAACGCCCGGCT
>NZ_JBSFJV010000084.1:0-33400 GCF_053598235.1 Kitasatospora sp. NPDC001159 | reverse complement strand
CCCGAACCCCACACAGGCCCCGCCGAGGCCGCCGCGACCGATCCGTCGGTGACGGGAGCGGAGCCGCTTGCTCGTTACTGACCCACGCTCCTAGTTCGCGTCAACCGGCGCCGCGAGGGCACCGCGAACACCCTGGCCGCCCTGAAGCCCCACAGAGTGTCGTCGCCGACCGAGTAGCAGCCGTGGGCCTCTGCTTCACCCCGACCGACGCATCCTGGGCCAACCTGGTCGAGGCTCACTTCGGACCGCTACGGCAGTTCACCCTCGCGAACTCCACCCCCCAACCACACCGGACGGGAGGCGGGCACCTGAGTCACGTGGTGATCGACGGCGACCGCGGGGCGGGGTGCCGACTGATCCAGCGCCAGACCGGTACGTAGCGGCAGACCGCGGGTGCGTGGTCGGACTGTCCGGCCGGGGAGGGGCGAACGGTGGCGGTGCAGCGCTCAGGGATGACCGTTGCCGGCGAGGGCCTGGTCGACCAGTGCGCGCAGTTCCTTGTCCCGGACGATCATCGGGTATCCCCCCTCCGCGCACAGGCGGCGGTCCGATTGCCGGATCGTCAGCAGAGCGGCCCGGATCTCGGGGCTGATCTCGCCCATGCGGATCAGCGCCCGGAGGGCCTCCCGGAGGGATCCGAAGCCGTCGCCACCGTCGGCGACCGGCACCACGAACTCCTCCAGGACCCGCATGCTCGGTCCCGTCTCGCCCGTGATCGACCAGAGCGTGATCGCCGCGGTGAGGCGTAGCCAGCACGTGCTGTTCTCCATGACGGACCGGACCCGGTCCGCGTAGGGGGCCGCCTCGCGGCCGAATTCGGCCAGGGTGCCGATCGGCGCGTACACCGGTTCCTCCGCTGTCAGGACGGCTTCGCCGACCAGCCGCAATGCCGCCGTGTGGCCGCCATCGATGTAGGCGGCGGTCAAGGCCACCACCGCGTGGTTGTCGGGGTGGTCTACGACTTCGCAGGTGCGCACGGCCGGTGCGGCCGAGGCAGCGGCCGGCCCCAGGGCCTGCAGGATGCGGAGCACGGAGACCGAGGTCCAGGTGTCGGCGAGCAACGGGAGGAGATCGGGCAGGGCCGGCAGCGCGTCTTCCCGCCATTCCTCCAGCACGGCGAGGAACGCGCGCGTCGCACCGCCCTGGGCCCCACTCTGCCGGATCGCCTCCCCTATGGCGGGCAGCAGGACGGCGGCGTGGGCCCGCAGCGGGACCAGGACGTCCGTGACGTCCGGCCGCCTCGGATCGGCCACGCAGTAGCCGCGGGCCTCTTCCTCCTCCTGCGCACGGAGCTGTTCGATCAGACCGGGCAGGGCGCGCGGGTCGCCGATCCGGGTCAGTGCCCAGCGGGCGATCTCACCGACCGTGCCGTCGAAGCATTCGTCGGCCCCGTTGTCGTCGAACAGTTCGGCGAGCCGGTCGGCGTACTCGGCCGCCGCCGGGCCCAGCACCGCGAGGATGTTGGCGGCGCGCAGCCGCACGCCGGCGTCCGGACTGGTCAGCAGCCCGCCCGCGAGCGGCAGCAGGGCTGCTTCCACGGAACGCCGTTCGGTCATGAGCCGCCAGGCCACGTCCAGCGCCACCCGGCACAGCGTGGCGTCCGCCGTGCGGTTCGCCGTCTCGGCCAGCCGGACGGGGAACCGGATTTCGGCGTCCGGGTCGTGTGCGAGCCTGCGCGCGGTCGACCGGACCAGGTCCTCGCGGGTCCAGGGGCCCTGCAGCTCCGGGGTGAACCACACTTCTTCGAACCGCGGCCGGAGCGCGGTGTCGGAGAACACCTCGATCAGCCGGTCCATCCGCCGTACGGGGAGATCCGGGTCGAACTCCGCCGACGCGTGCACGGCCGCGACCGCCGTCACCGGGTCATCGCCCTCCAGCATCTCCGCCAGCACGGCCCGCGCAGCGTCGGCCGTCGTGCCGGCCTGGTCGGCCCGACCCCCGGTTTCCCCGGCCCCGGTGGCCGCTGCTTCCTCGGCCACCGCCTCGCCGAGGGCGAGCAGGAGCGGGATGCGGACGGACGGGTCCGGCTCCGCCTCCCACCGTTCCAAGAGCGGTGCGATCCCGTCCGCCAGGGGAATGGCCGCCCGCCGCACCGCCGGGTCCGGATCCGCGAGCAGAGCCGGCCCGTCCAGTCCTCGCCCTCCAGGGCCGGGGACTGCAGGGCCACCAGCAGCTCGACGAGGGCCACCCGCGCACCCAGGGCCGGATCGGCGGCGAGCGCGACGCACCGACTACCCGGTCGAGCAGGAGGGATGCATTGCCGAGACCGGGCTGACCCGCCTCAACACCGAGCCGCCGTGAGACCCCTTGATCCCAGCGCGGGCTCCACCTACTCCACGTCGGTGGCGATTACGGTCCACGCTTTGGTCGACGTGTCGTCCAGCCGCAGGTCGAAGGCGAAGGTGATCGGCCTGCGCTTGTGTGCGTCACCACGGAGCACCTGTTCGCTGCGGCGGTCGACTTCGTAGTAGACGCCCTCTGCGTCGATCGCGACGCGAAAGACGATCGGGTCGCGTGAGACCAGCGAGCGCACCTTGAGCGACGTGACGACAGCGTCACGCATGACGGTTCGATTGACCGTGCGTACGGACGTGAAGTCGAGGCTGCCGTCGTTCATGACCCACTCCTCGAGGAACCGCTCGACGGCGACCTCGAGAACCGACTTGTCGAACCGACCGTCGAGCACGCTCAAATCGCCGGCGGCGGTGTCGGCATCCGTGCTCCACGAAATGTTGGTGAGCGACAGGATGTCGCTCACACCCTTGACCGCGGTTGTCCCGGCCACCTCGAGCACTGCGTCTCGAGCGACCTCCTTCTGATCCCAGCCGTCCGTCTCGATGGCGCTGGTCAGGTGGTGTGCACCCTCGGCCGCCTGCTCCACCGACGACACGATCCACTCTCCGGCCCTGCTCTTGCGCAGCGTCCAGTACTCGACCGGGCGCGTCGAGCCGTCCTTGCGCACGGCATCCCGGCCGTAGTTGCGGCGTACGTAGTCATTGAGTGTCGCAGTGATCCGGAAGGTGACGGTGTCGTTCACCTCACCTGCACGATTCGCGACGTCGACCAACTCGACCACGGGGCCGGAGACGATCTCCACGACGTTGACCTCGCCACGTGACTCGTAATCGCGCAGCTCGTCGGCCCACTTGCCGTAGAGCACTGGGGACAGGATCTGCTGCAAAGTGGCGTGATCGCGTTCTGTCCAGGCGCGTTGGGCCGTCGTGTACAGCCAGACGGCACGGCGCTCGAGCGCAGCGCGATCGAAGGTCGCATCCGTGTCGGCGATTGCATCGACCCGGGCCCCGACCTGGGCGGCGCGGTCGCGCGCCTGCGCGTCCGCGCGGTGCGCCATGCGGTCCGACACCGTGTTCAGACCGCCTGCCCACCCCGCCTTCCGGCGCCGGGACCTGAGCCACAAGATCAGGAGGACCACGGCCACGATCACCAACAAGGTGAAGAGCCCACCGCCACCGGCTCCGAAGCCGGCTCCGAAGCCGCCGCCGAAACCGTGGCCGAAACCGCCGCTGGTCGACCCGTGGAAGCCACCACCATGGCTGCCCCCGCCGCCACTGAACCCATGACTACCGCCCCCACCGCGGGCATACGCGACCGTCGGGCTGCTCAGCGCGACGACTCCTGCGACCACACATATCCACCGACGGGCGCGCACCGGGCCCTCCCTTCAAGAATCAGAGATGTTCCAAGCGAGCCTACAAGCCGGGGCGTCTGGGAAGCTTCGAGGACAACGAGTCGCCCGACAGCGGGAACGACTGGCCGACCAGGGCAGGGATCCCGAGCTCGCATGACGTCGAGGCTCCCGTGCTCAGGCCTGGCGGGCAGCCCGCCCCGTAGCCTCGTGATCAAGGCCGGGAGGGCGACCTGCTGATGGCCACGACTGTCGAGAACGTAGAGCTGTTCCCGGTCTGGCAGTTCCAAGATCGCAACCGCATTGGCCGGGGCCGGCCGTCAGCGGTGCGACCAGTACGGGTCGTCCGCGGTCGGGGGCATCACGGTCAGCTGGTGCGAGTAGTCGTCCAGCCGGTGGCCCGGCTGGGCGGGGTCCTTTATCGGCTGCGGTGGCACCGCGACCTGCTCAAGCGGCGCCATGCCGCGACCTGCACACCGAAGCGTCGCGGGCGCCCGCCCACCGTCCGGTCGATCCGCGTCCTGGTCCTGCGCCTGGCCAGCGAGAACAGCTCGTGGGGCTACCGGCGCATCCACGGTGAACTCGCAGCCCTCGGTATCAAGGTCGCCGCCTCCAGCGTCTGGGAGATCCTCAAGGAACACGGCATCCCTCCCGCACCCGAACGACAGAGCACGACCTGGGCCGACTTCCTGCGCAGCCAGGCCGAGGCCCTGCTTGCCTGCGACCTCTTCGAGACCCGCACCCTGACCGGGGGCCGCCTGTACGTCTTCGCCGCCATCGAGCACTCCACCCGGCGCATCCGAATCCTGGGCGCCACCGCACACCCGACGGCGGAGTGGGGAGTGGATCGTGCAGCTCGGACGCAACCTCCTCATCTTCGTTGGTCACGCTTCCGACGACGCAGCCAGGCCCGCGCCCGCCGATCCCACTACAAACGCCGAGGCCAGATCCCCCAGATGCGGTTGCAGTACTAGAGCACCCCTCCTCCGGCGTGGTCGCCGTTCCCCGTACGGGCGGTGACCAGGCCGGATTCGTAGGCCGCGATGACCGCCTGGGCGCGGTCCCGGACCTCGAGCTTGCCGAAGATGCTGGTGATGTAGTTCTTCACGGTCGACACGCTGATGTCCAGGGCCAGCGAGATGGCCGTGTTGTCGAGGCCGGTGGCGATCAGCCGCCACACCTCGACCTCCCGGGGCGTGAGCTCGCCCGTTCCGACGGCGGCCGGCGGCGGGGAGGCGGCCGCCGGGGTCCGGACGTAGGCGGAGATCAGCCGGGTGAGCAGGCGCGGAGCGACCACCGCCTCCCCGGCGTGCACCGTCCGGATCGCCGCGCCCAGGTCCTCCGGGGAGACGTCCTTGGGCAGGAACCCGTGGGCACCGGCGCGCAGCGCGGCCACCACGTACTCGTCCATGTCGAAGGTGCTGAGGGCGAGCACGCGGCAGCCGGGCAGGACGCGGGCCAGCTTCTCCGTCGCACCGACGCCGTCCAGGACGGGCATCCGGATGTCCATCACCACGACGTCGGGGCGCAGCCGCAGGGCGGCGGCCACGGCCCGCTCCCCGTCCTCGGCCTCGCCGACCACCGCGAGGGTGGGGTCGGGGGAGAGGATCAGCGACAGGCCGCGGCGGACCAGCGGCTGGTCGTCCACGATGAGCACCTTGACCGCCCGGGCGGGCCCGGCGCCACTCGCCGTGCCGGTCACCGGAGGGCCCCGCCGTGCTGGAGGGCGGCCTCGGCCGATTCGGTGGGGGACAGCGGCAGTTCGGCCACCACGGCGAAGCCGCCGCCCGGCTGGGGACCGGTCTCCAGGGTGCCGCCGTGCAGGGTGACGCGTTCGCGCATGCCGATCAGGCCGTACCCCGCCCGGCCCGCGCCCGGGGCGCCCTCCGGTACGGGGACGCCGCCGCCGTCGTCCCGCACTTCGACGGTGACCCGGTCGGGGTGGTACGCCAGGCGGACGGACGCCCGGGCCGGGCCGGCGTACTTGCGGGCGTTGGTGAGAGCTTCCTGGACGATCCGGAAGACGGTCAGGCCGACGGTCGGCGGTAGCGGGCGCCGGGGCCCGTCGACGGTGTACTCGGTCGGCAGCCCGGCCAGGCAGGACTCGTCCACCAGCCGGTCGACCTCCTCCGCCGAGGGCTGGGGCAGCGGCGGGGCGGCGTCGGGCTCGTCACCGGCCCGCAGGACGTTCAGCAACTGGCGCATCTCGCGCAGGGCCAGCCGTCCCGAGGACTCCAGGGTCACAAGCGCGTCCCGGACCACCTCAGGGTTGCCGAGGTTGGCACGGGCGCCGCCGGCCATCAGCTGCATGGTGGTGATGTGGTGGGCCACGATGTCGTGCAGTTCCCTCGCGATGCGGCGGCGCTCCTCGGTGACCGCGCGGTCGGCCAGCAGCCGGCGGTTGGCGGCCACCTCCCGCTGCCAGCGGGAGGTGGCCAGGCCGGTGCCGCCCACCAGGGCGGCGGACAGGGACGCGGCGAGGACCCCCTCCCAGGTCAGGTCGTGGAAGTGGCCCTGGCCGAGCGGCGTCACCACCGCCGTCGCCGCGACGGCGGCCGCGGTCACCGGGAGGGTGCAGGTGCGGCCGACGGCGAACAGGGCCACGGTCAAGGCGGCGCCGAAGTGGGTGCCGAGCGGGGTGCTGGAGAGGTCGATGGCCGTCTGGAGGAGCAGGACAGCGGCGAGCGCGGGCAGCGGGCGGCTGCGCCGGGCGAGCAGCGGCAGGCCCGACAGGACGACCAGGGCGAAGACCGGCACGGTGACGCCCCGGCCGCCGGCCACCTGGCCGAGGAGCAGGTGCCCGAGCAGGTCGAGCGTGCCGGCGCAGACGGCCACCAGGGCGTCGGCCTGGGTCCACGGCAGCCCGTGCGTCCACCGTCCCGGCAGTCCGTTTGTCCGCGGTCCCGGCAGTCCGCCGGGGTCGTTCCCCGTCCGCCCCCTCGGCGGGCCGTCCGTGTCCACGGCCGCCCCGGAGCGCTGACGCCCGTCCATCTGGTCCTCCTGGCTGATCACTGACGCAGCCATTCTGGCACCGGCCCGGTGGCCCGGAGGTGGTCCCCTCGGCCGACGCCGGGAGGACGGACCAGGACCACGGTCCCGGTCCCGCCCCGGGCGGAGGACCTCGGGCCCCGGCGCGGATCGTCCGCTGCCCGGACGCCCGGCACCCCCTCGTCCTGATGGTCTGGGGGTACGCCGGGAACCCCCGGCGCCGACACCGACGTTCGCGTCCATCAGCCGGAGGAATCGTGATCCGCGCACTGACCGGGTTCTCCACCAGACACGCATGGAAGGTCATCGCCGTCTGGGCGGTACTGGGCATGGGGCTGGCTGTTCTGGCACCGATGCTGATGGCCCGGGTGACCGGGTCCCAGAGCGGGGACTTCCTGCCTCGCAGCTACGACTCGGCGGCCGCGCTGCGGATCGCCGAGGAGAACTTCGGCGTGAACCCGGACGCCACCACGGTCACGGTGCTGGTCGCCCGGACCGACGGCTCGCCGCTGACCGCCGCCGACCAGCAGCAGGTCGAGGCCGAGGCGGCGAAGCTCGCCAAGCACCGGGTCGTCATGCCGAGAAAGGAGAAGGAGCCGGAGCTCCTGGTGCTCGACCGCTCCCAGACGCCCCGGATCGCGCCCGCCGCGGTGGCGCCCGACCGGACCTTCGAACTGCTCGCGGTCGAGCTGACCGGCAACGCGATGGAGGAGGGGGTGCGGGGCGTCTACAAGGCCTTCCGGGACGACGCCCGCGCGCGGTTCGCCGACCTCGGGATGCGCACCGGGTTCACCGGGGGCCTGGCCCAGGCCTCCGACAGCGCCGACGCTAACCGGACCGCCGCCCTGGTCGGCAGCTCCCTCGTCACGGCGCTGATCGTGCTGCTCAACGTGCTGGTGTTCCGCAGCGTTCTTGCGGCCGTGCTGCCGCTGCTCGCGGTCGCCGTGATCGGCGGAGTGGCCGGCGGGGCCGTGGCCGGCGCCGCGGCGCTCACCGGACTGAAGCTGGACGCCTCCACCCCGAGCCTGATCTCCGTGGTCCTGCTCGGCATCGGCGTCGACTACCTGCTGTTCCTGCTCTTCCGGTTCCGCGAGCACCTGCGGGCACGGCCCGACCAGCCCGCCCGGGAGGCCGCCGCCGAGGTGTCGGCCCGGGTGGGCACCGCGATCACCTCCGCCGCGCTGACCATCGTCGCGGCCTTCGCCACCCTGGGCGTGGCGACCTTCGGCCAGTTCCGGTCGCTCGGCCCGGCGATCGCCGTCGCGGTGCTGGTCATGCTGCTGGGCAGCCTCACCCTGATGCCCGCCCTGCTGGCCGCCTGCGGCCGCCGGATATTCTGGCCCTCGCGCGGTCTGCAGCGGGTTCCGCGGGACGGCGTCGCAGGCCGCTTCGGCGGCCTCGTCGCCCGCCGGCCGCTGGCGCTGCTGGCGGCCTCCGTCGCCCTGCTCGGTGCACTGGCCGCCGGTGCGGTCGGGGTCCGGATGGACTACAGCCTGGCGGACGGCACCACGACGGCGGCCACGGCCACCGCCGCCGAGATCTCCTGCGCCCTGCCGGCCGGCGTGTCCGACCCGACGAGCGTCTACCTCGTCGCCGCGGACGGCGGCACCCTCGACGCCGGCCGGTTCGACGGCCTCTCCCGCGCCCTGACGGGGGTCGAGGGGGTGGGCCAGGTGGGCCGGACCGTCCTCAGCGAGGACCGCCGCGCCGCCCGGATCGACCTCTACCTGAACGCCGACCCGCAGAGTCAGCGGGCCCGCGACCTGGCCTCCGGACCGGTCCGTGCCACGGTCGCCGCGCACACCCCGGCCGGGACGAGCGCCCACGTCGGCGGCACGGCGGCGGTCTTCGCCGACATCTCCACCGCCGTCGACCACGACCTGCGGGTGGTCTTCCCGGTCGCGGCCGCCCTGATCGCCCTGATCCTGCTGCTGCTCCTGCGCAGCCTGCTCGCCCCGGTGGTCCTGATGCTCGCCGTCGGCCTCGGCTTCGCCGCCACCCTCGGTGCCGCCGCGCTGCTGTTCCAGCACGGCCTGGGCAAGCCCGGCGTCGCCTTCACGCTCCCGCTGGTGCTGTTCCTGTTCGTCGTGGCCCTGGGCACCGACTACAACATCCTCATCACCGACCGGATCCGCGAGGAGATGCACCGACCGGGCCCGCCCCGCGCCGCCGTGGCCCGCGCCGTCCGGCACACCGCGCCCGCCGTCGCCACGGCCGGCATCGTCCTGGCCAGCTCGTTCGCCACCCTGGCCACCACCCCGGGCAGCGAGCAGATCGCCTTCTCGCTGACCCTCGGCATCCTGCTCTCCGCCCTGGTCCTCTCCCTGGCGGTGGTTCCGGCCCTGGCTGCTCTCCTCGGCCGCTCCCTGTGGTGGCCGGCACGGCCGGCCCCGGCCCCGGCGGCGGATGCCTCCCCGGCCCCGGTCGCCTCGCCGCGCCCCGCTCCGGACCACATCGGCATCCGCTGAGGCGTCCGCCGAGGCACCGAAAGTGGACTCCGCCCACGTGATGCCTTAGAACTGCGTCAACAGGGCCTCCTGGACTGCTCGTTGGCATAGCCACCCTTTGAGCTACCAAGAGGCCCTGCTTTCATGCGCGGCGGCCACCGCACTCACCCGATCGAGAATCCCGTTCGATCAGCGCTCCTCAAAATCGGAACGATAACAGCCACTTACAGTCAGATCGGGATCAGGCGCCTGGCGCGCACGTCATGGCCGCGCATTCGAGACCGGCTGACGCCCGATCATCGGCACGTCGACCGTGTAGGTCCGGACGAGCTGAGCGCCGCGCGGCCCACGCCGAGCAGTCCTGCAAGGGGTAGGCCGACAGGTCCGGTGTCAGAAGGTGCGGGAACGGGTGGGCGTCAGATCCGCCACCAAGAGCGCCAGTAGTTCCGCCGGTGCCTCGATGAAGCGGTAGTGGCCTCCCTCCAGGAGTTCGAAAGTCGCTTCGCCGCAGGCCGACCAGCCGGTCATCAGCGACGGCGCGATGCCCGTGTCCTCGGTCCAGCCAATGGCGGTGATCGGGCACGGCAGCCGGACCGGCTCGGCCACGTGATACCGCTTGTTCATGTCGACGTCGTTCCGCAGGACGCCGAGGTAGAGCGCGAGCAGGCTCGGTTCCAGGGTGCCGCCCAGTTCCGCGACGAGCTGGCGCAGTTCGGCGGCCAGCTCGTCGTCGCTCATGCCGAGGAAGCGGCCGTAGGGGCCGTCCTGCGGCGCGACCTCGGCGGAGACGAACACCTGGGCCGGGGCGGGGCAGCCCCTTTGGACCAGCCGTACGGCGGTCTCGTACGCCGCCAACGCGGAGCCGCAGTGCCCGAACAGTGCGTAGGGACGGTCCAGGTAGGGGCGCAGCACTTCGCAGAGGTCGTCGGCCATCGCCTCGTAGGTGGTGTGGGCGGGCTCGCGCATCCGGTTCTCCCGGCCGGGCAGCTGCACGGGGCAGACCTCGACGCCGTCGACCGATGACGGCCACTGGCGGTACATGCTCGCTCCGCACCCGGAGTAGGGCAGGCAGAACAGCCGCGCCGGTGCCACCGGCGACGGCTCGCGCAGGAACCACTTGTTGCGGGTACGGGCCGTCGGAGCGTCCACTGATGACCTTCCGTGTGGGGGCTTCTTCTCGGGTTCGGCTGCGGTGATGCCGGCAGGGCGGCGGCCAGGTGCCGGCTCCTATCGGGTCCGCGCGGTGATCGGCAGGTGCGTGAAGCCCGCAATGACGTTCGAGCGCATCCGCCGCGGTGCCCCGGCGAGCTCGAAGCCGGTGAACCGGCCGAGCAGTTCGGCGAACAGGATCCGCAGGGCCACCCGTGCGACGGTGTGGCCGATGCAGTAGTGCGCGCCGACGCCGAAGGCGATGTGCTTGTTGGGTCGCCGTCGGATGTCGAAGGTGTACGGGTCGACGAACACGGTCTCGTCGCGGTTGGCCGACCCCAGCCACACGACGACCGCGTCCCCCGCGGGGATCGGCACACCCCGGATCTCGACGTCGCGGGTGGCGTGGCGCATGAAGTGCTGGGTGGGCGAAGCCCATCGCAGTGCCTCCTCCACGCCGCTGCCGAGCAGCTCCGGGTGGGCCGCCCAGTCGTCCAGGACCGGGGTCCCGGCCAGTTCGACCATCGCCGCGATCGGTGGCTGGGCGGTGGTGACGGTCGCACCGAGCAGCAGGCTGTAGCAGTTGGACACGATCTCGCCCGGCGACAGTCGGCGTCCGTCCAGTTCCATGGTGAGCAGCACGCTGATCAGGTCGTCAGCCGGTGCGCGCCGACGCTCGGTGACGATGTCCTGGAAGTAGGCGAACAGTTCGCGGTGGGCGGTCACGAGGGTGGCCCGTGGTCCGTCGGCGAGCTGGAACTCGGGGTCGTCCGCGGCGATGCAGGCGTGGGCGAGCCGGACCAGCCGCGGCCAGTCCTGTTCCGGCAGCGCCATCATGGTGCCGATTACCGCCATCGGCAGCGTGGCCATGGCGGCGGCGAAGTCGTACGGGCCGCCGTCGGCCAACGGCCGGAGCAGCTCGACGACGACCTGGCGGATGGCCTCCCGGTCGTTCTCCACCGTCTTGATCGACAGCGCCTGCTGCAGCGGGCCGCGCAGGTGCGCGTGCCGGGGCGGGTCGGTCGCGGCCATCTGGCGGCCGCCGGCGGGGTCGCCCTTGCCGAGGAGGTTGAGCAGCGTGCCCTGTTCGGAGGTGAACGTGGCGTGGTCGCGGAGGACCCGGTTGGCCTCGGCGTAGCCGACGATCGACCAGTAGCCGATGTCGCCGACCGGCTGCCAGCTCACCGGGGCGTCGCGGCGCAGCCGTCGCCAGACCTCGTGCGCCTCGCCCGCGTGGTAGAGGTCGGGGCCGATCAGGTCGACCGGCTGTGGGGCGAGGGCCGGGCAGCGCGTGGTCGGGGGAACCACCGTCATCGGGGCTGCTCCTCCCGTGCCGCGTCGGCCTGGCACCCGGCCGGGCCCCCCGTCGGGCCGTCCGGGCCCGACGTCCGCATCCGCGCGGTGAGGGCCGTCGCCAGCTCGGCGACGGTCGGCGACATGTACAGAGTCTGCGCGGGGAGGTCCACGTCGAACTCGCGCTGGGTGGCGACCAGGAGGTCGGTGGCCAGCAGGGAGTGTCCGCCGAGGTCGAAGAAGTCGTCGTCGACGCCGACTGGTTCGACGCCGAGGACGTCGCCCCACAGATCGGCCAGTCGCGTCTGCACCTCGGTAAGGGGCGGGACGAACTCGTTGGGCACGTTGCGCGGTACCCGGGTGGCGGTGGGCAGGGCCCGGCGGTCGATCTTGCCGTTGCGGTTCACGGGCAGCTCGGGACGGACGAGGATCGCCCAGGGGATCAGGTAGTCCGGCAGCCTGTCCCGCAGTTCGTGGCGCAGCCGCCGGCCGAGGTCGGCGTCGCCCGCCGGACCGGGTTCCGCGGGCACGACGTAGGCCAGCAGCCGGGTGCCGCCCGCCGGATCGGGCTGCGGCAGCACGACCGCGTGCCGCACCCCGGGGAGCCGTTCCAGCTCGACCTCGACGGCGCGCGGTTCGGCGCGGTAGCCCTGGACCTTGACCTGGTCGTCCGCGCGTCCGACGAACTCCAGCGTGCCGTCCGGCAGCCAGCGCACGACGTCGCCGGTCCGGTACATCCGGGCCCCCGGCTCGGTGCCGAACGGATCGGGCAGGAACCGTTCGGCCGTCGCGGCCGGGCGGTCCAGATAGCCGCGGGCCAGGCCCGCCCCGGCCACGTACAGCTCCCCGCACTCGCCGACGGGCACCGGCCTGAGCCCGTCGTCGAGCACGGCGACCCTGGTGCCGCTGATCGGGCGGCCGATCGGCACGCTCCGCAGCTCCGGGAGGGTGCTGCTGGTCCAGCAGGTCGTGTACGTGGTGTTCTCGGTCGGTCCGTAGCCGTTGGTGAAGAGCAGCCCCGGGTGGCGGGCCAGCAGGTGCTGGACGTGGCCCGGCGAGGCCACGTCGCCCCCGGTGAGGACGTGCCGGACGTCGGCGAACGCCTCCGGGTGGGAGCTCGCCATCTGGTGGAAGAGCCCGGTGGTCAGCAGCAGGACCGTCACGCGCTCGGCCCGGACGACGCGCGCCACGTGCTCCAGCGTGATGGCGACCGGGGGGAAGAGGACCAGCCGGCAGCCGTTGACGAGGGGGGTCCAGATCTCGAACGTGGACGCGTCGAACGCGACCGGCGCGAGGTGGAAGAAGACGTCCTCGGCGCGGACGTCCACCCAGTCCGCGCCCCGGACGAGCCGGTCGATCGCCCGGTGGGGCACACCGACGCCCTTGGGCTCGCCGGTCGAGCCGGAGGTGTAGCTGACGTAGGCGAGCCGGTCCGGGTCGCCGGGGCGGGCCGGGACCGCCGGCCCGGTGGCCGGCTCCTGCGTCGGGCCGCCTTCCGTCACCGTGACGACGGTGCCGGGCAGCCGCTCCCGCAGGGCCTCCTCGGTGATTACCATGCCCGCGCCGGCGTCCTTGAGTAGCAGCGCGTGGCGGCCGGCCGGGTCGTCCGGTTCGAGTCCGAGGTAGGCCCCGCCCGCGATGAGGACGGCGAGCAGGGCCACGATCAGCTCCGGCGACCGCGGCACCAGCACGCCGACGACGTCCTCCTGCGCCAGTCCGGCCGCTCGCAGCCGCCCGGCGAGCCGGTGGGCGCGGTCGGTGAGCTGCTGGTAGGTCAGGGTCCGTCCGTCGCAGGTGACGGCGGGCGCGTGCGGGGCCCGCTCCGCCTGTTCGGCGACCAGCTCGTGGATCGCCCGGGCGTCGAACGGTGGCCGTCCGCTGCCGACGAACGCCGGGATGTCGGAGGTGAGGACCGTCTTGGTCAACTGCTTCCCGCTTTCCTGTGCTGAAGTGTCCCCGTCGGGGTTGAACGCGCGACCGCGTGGGCCGTCGGCGCCGCCGTGGCCGCCGTGGCGGCCGTGGCGGCCGTCGGTGCTGTTCGGTGGGCGGTCGCGGCGGCGGCCGGTGAGCGGCACGCCGTGCGCGGTGCCACCGGGTGCGGCCACCGGCTCAGACCGCCGGCACGTGGAAGAAGGTGTCCCGCGTGGCGATGCGGCCCTGCGGCGTCATCCGGAAGAAGTCCGCGAACCGCAGCTCGACCTCGCCACCGTCGTGCAGCACGCCGCGGAACAGGCCGTGCACCGCCACCTCGTCGTCGGTCGTGACCACGGTGGCCAGGGTGTGCACGCCGGAGCGGATCACCCGCTGGTCGCGGTAGAAGCGTTCGAGTTCGGCGTGCCCGACCATGGGCCGGTAGCCGGGGCGGTGGTAGCGGGCGTCCGGGGTGAACAGGGCGACCAGCGCGGGTACGTCCCCGGCGTCGACGAGCTGGTAGTACCGGCGGACCTGGGACACTGCCAGCGCCGGGATCGTCGGGGTTGCTGCGGCGGTCGGGGTTTCGGGTAGTGCCGGTGTCTCGTCGGGCTGGGAGAGGGTGTGGACCATGCCGAGGTGCTTCCTGTGATCGCCGTCAGGGGCTCAGAGTCGTGTACGTGGTGAGAGTTCCGGTACGGCCGCGGCGTCCGGGGCTTCCTTGAGCGCTTCGACCAGGCGCGCCGGCGTGGGTGCCTGGAACAGGGCGCCGAGGGTGAGTTCACGGCTGAACCTCACCCGCACCCGGTTGACCAGCCGCGTCGCGAGCAGGGAGTTGCCGCCCAGCGCGAAGAAACCGTCGTCGACGCCCACCGCGGGCCGGCCGAGCACCTCGGCGAACAGCGCGCACATCGTCCGCTCCGCCGGGGTTCGCGGCCCGGGCCCGGACGGTGCCGGTGCGGGGCCGGGGACGGGCAGCGCGGCCCGGTCGATCTTCCCTCTGGGCGTCAGGGGAAAGGCGTCGAGCGTCACGATCGCCGAGGGCACCATGTAGTCCGGCAGCGCCGCGGCGGCGTGCTCCCGCACCGACGCCGGGTCGAGCCCCGCGTCGCCGACCGGGACGACGTAGCCGATCAGACGCCTGCCGGGAGTGGTCCCCGGTCCGGCGACCACGGTCGCCTGGGCGACGGCGGGGTGCCCGGCCAGGACCGCCTCGATCTCGCCCAGTTCGATGCGGAAGCCGTGGAGCTTGACCTGCTCGTCCGCACGGCCGAGGAACTCCAGCTCCCCCTCCGCGTTCCAGCGGACCACGTCGCCCGTTCGGTACATCCGCTCGCCCGGTTCGCCGAACGGGCACGGCACGAACTGGCCGGCCGTCCGGCGGGGGTCGTTCAGGTACCCGCGCGCCACGCCCGCACCGGCGACGTACAGCATGCCGGCCACCCCCGGCGGCACCGGCGACAGCGCCTCGTCCAGGACGTACACCCGCCTGTTGTCCACCGGTCGGCCGAGGGGGACGACGTCGGGCACGGCCTGGCCGGGGTGGAGCACCCGGCGCGTGGTGAACGTGGTGGCCTCGGTCGGGCCGTACCCGGCGACCACCACGGAGTCCGGGCACCGGGCCAGGACGCGCCGTACCGCGTCGGCCGGCACGATGTCGCCGCCGGTCCACACCTGGCCGACCCCGGCCAGCGTGCCGGGGGACTCCTCGGCGAACACCCGGAACAGCCCGGCCGTCAACCACAGCGCGCCGACCCGGTGGTCGACGATGAGCCGGTGGAGGTCCGCGAGCGCCAGCTCGCCGGGCGGGGCCACGACCACCCGGCCCCCGTTGAGCAGCGGCACCCACCACTCGTAGGTCGAGGCGTCGAAGGCGTGCGGGGAGTGCGCGAGGACGCGCGGGCCGTCCTCCTCGCGCCAACAGCGTTGCGCGGTCAGGCTGATGACGTTGCGGTGGCTCAGGGCCACCCCCTTCGGCGTGCCCGTGGAGCCCGAGGTGTACAGGACGCACGCCAGGTGGTCCGGGCGCAGCGGCACGACGGGGTCGGTGGCCGGCTGGTCGGCGAGACCGGGGTCGGCGTCGACGACGACACCCGGTGTGCCGAGGGCGAGGGCGTCGTCCCGGGTGGCCCGGTGGGTGAGCAGCACCGCCGCCCCGGTGTCGTCCAGGACGCGGCGCAGGCGGGCCGTCGGGGCCCGGGTGTCCAGCGGCACGTAGGCGCCGCCGGCCTTGCTGATCGCCAGGACCGACACCACCACGTCGACGGAGCGTTCCATGAGCACGGCCACCGTGCTGTCGCAGCGGACGCCCAGGGCGATGAGCCGGTGGGCCAGCCGGTTGGCCCGGGCGTTCAACTCCGCGTAGGACAGGGTGGTTTCCCCGCACACCACAGCGGGCGCGTCGGGCCTGCGCGCGGCCTCGGCCGCGAAGGCCGACGGCACCGTCGGGTGCGGCAGCGGCCGCGTGGTGCGGTTGGCGGCCACGACGGTCCGGTACCGCTCCTCGGGGGTGAGGAGGTCGGGCCGGCCGATCGGCCGGTCCGGGTCGGCGGAGGCCACCGCGTTCAGGAAGCGGAGGAACCGCTGCTGGTGGGCGGCGAGTTCGGCCTCGGTGTAGAGCGCGGGGTTCGCGTCGACGTCGATCCGGGGCTCGGTGCCGTCGGAGCGGTCGTAGACGGAGAACGAGAGGTCCTCCACCGGCCCGTTGGACAGGTTGTGCACGGTGGCCCGGACACCCGCGAAGTCCAGGTGGTAGTAGAAGGACATGATGTTGACGACGGGCCCGAACAGGACCCGCTCCGACCCTGCCGGATCCAGCTCCCTGCGCAGGTCCTCGCTGCGGTGGCGCTGGTGCCGGCGCAGGGCGGCGACCTCCTCGGCCACCTGTCGCGCGAGTGCGGACAGACCCTGCTCCGGGTGGACGCGCAGTCGCAGCGGCACCACGTTCGCCACCATGCCGGGCACGGCCGGCGCGGCGGAGCCGGTGCGCCCGGTCACCGGCATGCTGAGCACGATGTCCCGTTCGCCGCTGAGGCGGTGGAGGTACGCGGCGACCGTCGCGGTGAAGGAGGCGGGCCAGCTCGCCCCGGCGGGTCGCGCGGCCCGCCGCAGCGCGGCCAGGGTGGGCGCGTCGAGGCTGCCGGTACGGCGCAGGAAGCCGTCCGAGGCGGGCGCCGAGCGGCTGGCGAGGCTGACGGGATCCGGCCGGCCAGCCAGCCGGGCCGCCCAGAACTCCCGGTCCTGTCCGGGCTGCTCCGACGCGCGGTAGGCGGCGTCGTGCGCCAGCAGGAGGCTCAGCGGCCCGAAGGCCGGCCCTGCCCCGCCCCTGCCCTCGACCAGTCCGGTGTAGGTCTTGGCGACGCGGCGCGCGATGAGCGACATGCTGAAGCCGTCGACCACGATGTGGTGGACGCGCTGGTACCAGAGGAAGCGGTCCGGCGCGATGGCGAACAGGGCCTGGCGGAACAGCGGGTCCGTGGTGAGCCCGACCGGGGTGGACAGGTCGGCGCGCATCCAGCGCTCGGCCGCCCGCAGCGGATCCGGTGCCGACGTAAGGTCGACGTGGTGCATCGACCAGTCGGGCGACGGGATGACGACCTGCCGGGGGCCCTCGGCACCCTCGGTGAGGCGGACGCGCAGGGACTCGGTCTCGTCCACCACGCGCCGCACGGCCGCCTCGAACAGCTCCGGGTCGATCGGCCCGGGGATGTCCACGTACTCGCCGGTGTTGTAGGCCGGGCTGCCGGGCCGCAGGTGGTGGGCGAACCAGATGCCGGACTGCGCCGATGACAGCGGCAACTCGTGTCCGTCGCTCATCCGAGCTCCTCCAGGATGGCCGACAGCGTGTCGGCGAAGGGTCCGACGTGCGGCGGCGACAGCATGTCGTGGTGATTACCGGGGACCTCGACGACGCTCAACGCCCCCCGGGTGCGGTCCCGCCACCGGGCGGGGACCACGACCGGGCCGGCGAGTTCGGGGTGGGTCTCCGCGCTCGTGAACAGGTGGATCGGTGTCCGCAGCCGCGCCGCCGACCGGTAGCGCCGGGCGGCGTCGCCGTTGGTGGTGAAGACCCGTGCCATGCGCCGCAGTTGTTCGGTGCGCACGCGCGGGGGAAGGCGCTCACGGTCGTGCGCGTCGTGGAGCAGCAGGGAGAGGGCGTCCTGCTCGTCGAGCTCGTGGAGGTCCCCGCCTGGCCCGTCGGTGGATCCACCGGTGGACGCGGGCGCTCCGACGTCGATGATCCCGAGGAATCCCGGGGGGTTCCCCTGCTCCTCCAGCAGGCGGGCCATCTCGAAGGCGACCAGCCCGCCGAAGGACCAGCCGGCCAGCAGGTACGGACCGTCGGGCAGGACGGACCGCAGCTCCCGCAGGTAGCGCCGCGCCTGCTCCTCGACGGTGGCCAGGGGCGGCTCGTCGGTGTTGTAGCCGACGGCCTCCAGGCCGTAGACGGGCCGGGCGCCGGCGAGGGGTTCGGCGTGCTGTTCGGCGAGGCGCTCGGCGAGGCGCTCGGTGAGGTGGAGGAAGGAGCACACGTCGCCGCTCTGCGGGTGCACCAGGATCAGCGGCGCCCTGCGGCGGTCCCCTTCGGTCAGCGGAACGACCAGCCGGCGCAGGGCCCGCGGCGCGTTGGGCAGTTCCGCGCACAGCCCCTCGACGGTGGGGTGGCGGAACACCGTGTTCAGCGGCACGGTGACCCCCCACTCCCGCCGGATCGCCTCCACGAGCTCGACCGCCCTGAGGGAGTGCCCGCCCAGCGCGAAGAAGTCGTCCCGGACGCCGATCTTCGGGGTGCCCAGCACGCGCTCCCAGATCCTGGTCATCAGGAGTTCCGGCAGGTCTCGCGGCGGTAGCGCACCGGCCTCGTGGCCGTGGCGGGCGGGCTCGGGCAGGGCCCCGTGGTCCACTTTGCCGTTCGTGGTCAAGGGGATCCGGTCGAGCGCGGTCAGCGTCGTGGGCACCATGAACTCGGGCAGGGTCTCGCGCAGGGAGCGCCGCAGGACCGCCAGGTCACCGGGGCGGTCCTGCCACACCAGGTAGCCGGCCAGTTCGGCGTCCGTCCCGCCGCCCCGCACCGTCACCGCGGCCCTGGCGACACCGGGCTGGGCGCACAGCGCGGCCTCGATCTCGCCCAGCTCGATGCGGTACCCCCGGATCTTCACCTGATCGTCGGTGCGGCCGAGGAAGACGAGACTGCCGTCCGGCAGGTACCGCGCCAGGTCGCCGGTCCGGTACAGCCGGCCGCCGGCCGCGCCGAACGGGTCGGGCACGAAGCGCTCGGCGGTCAGCCCCGGCCGGTTGGCGTACCCGCGGGTGACGCCGACCCCGCCGATGTGGATCTCCCCCGGGACGCCGACGGGGACCGGGGCGCCGGCCGGGTCCAGCAGGTAGATCCGGAGGTTGCCGAGCGGCCGGCCGATCGGCACAGACCCTCCCGGCCGGGTCAGGTCCCGGTCGGCGTCCACGCGCCGGGTGACACAGCCGACGGACGCCTCGGTGGGACCGTAGCCGTTCCACAGCGTGGAGACCCGTTCGAGGAGCCGCCGGGCCAGGGCGGGCTGCAGCGGTTCGCCCACGCAGATCGCCTGGAACCGGCCGCCCCGCCAGCCGCCGTCCAGCAGCAGCAGCCAGGTGGCCGGTGTGGCCATGAGCGTGGTGACGCCGAACTCGCGCATCATCTCCGTCAGGCGCGGGCCGTCGACCGCGACCTCCGACGGGGCGATCACCACGCTGGCACCCCAGGCCAGCGGCATGAGCACCTGGGGGACGATGACGTCGAAGGAGATCGAGGCCACCGAGGCAACGACGTCGGCCCCGCCGAGGTCCAGCTGTCGGCCGCGGACCACCAGGTAGTTGACCACGCCCGCGTGCGGAACCAGCACGGCCTTGGGGCGGCCGGTCGAACCGGAGGTGTAGATCGAGTACGCCAGGTTGGCGGGCGTCGCGAGCGGTGGCAGCCGGTCTTCGGGCAGGGCCGCGACGAGCGGGGCCTCGGCGTCCAGCCACACCGTCTCGGCGCCGTGCCCCGGCAGCCGGTCGGCCAGGGAGCGCTGGGTGAGCAGAAGCGGCACGTCGGCGTCGGCAAGCATGAACGACATGCGCTGCGCCGGGAGGTCCGGGTCCAGCGGCAGGTAGGCGGCACCCGACTTGAGGATGGCCAGCAGGGCCACGACCAGGTCCGCCGAGCGCGGCAGGCAGACGCCGACCAGGCGTTCCGGCCGTGCTCCCCGGGCTCGCAGGTACCGGGCCAACCGGTTGGCCCGGCGGTCGAGTTCCCGGTAGGTCAGCCGCTCGGTTCCGCAGCGGACCGCCACCGCGTCGGGGGTCAGCCGGGCCCGCTCCTCGACCAGCTCGTGCACGCAGAGGTCGGTGGGGAAGGGTTCGTCGGTGGCGTTGGCGGCCACCAGCAGCGCTTCGCGCTCGGCCTCGGTGAGCAGGTCCAGGCGCGAGACGGGACGGTCGGGATCGCCGGCCGCGGCGTCCAGCAGCCGGAGGTAGTGGCCGACCAGGCGCTCCACGCTCGCGCGGTCGAACAGACCGGTGTCGAAGGCCACGGTCCCGGTCGTGCCGGTCGCCCCGGCAGCCCCCTCCGTGCCGGTCGGCCGGTCGGCTATCACCAGGCTGAGGTCGACCTTCGCCGTGCCGTTGTCGACCTCCATCTGTTCGACCTCCGTCCCCACCAGCCGGAGGGAGGCGGCCGGGTCGGACAGGCCGGCGAACATCACCTGGAACAGCGGGTTGCGGTCGAGGCCGCGGGCCGGCCGCAGCTCCTGCACCAGCCGTTCGAACGGCACGTCCTGGTGCGCGTAGGCGTCCAGGGCGGTCCGGCGGACCCGGTCGAGCAGCTCGGCGAAGCTCGGGTCGTCCGCGAGGTCGGTGCGGAGGACCACGGTGTTGATGAACGAGCCCACCAGCGGGTCGAGTTCCGGGCGGGTGCGGCCCGCGACCGGCGTGCCGACCGCCACGTCGGACTGCCCGCTGTAGCGGGCGAGCAGGGCCTGGAACGCGGCGAGCAGCGTCATGAACATCGTCGCGCCGTGCTGCCGGCCCAGCAGCCGCAAGCGCCCGGCCAGCTCCTCGGGCACCGTGAAGGTGATCCGCTCGCCCCGGCCCGCGCGGCCCGGTCCGCGCGGACGGTCAGTGGGCAGGTCCAGCGGTGACAGTCCGGACAACTGTGCTCTCCAGTAGTCCAGTTGGCACTGCAGGCGGTCGCCGGAGAGCCGGGCCCGCTGCCAGTGGGCGAAGTCCGCGTACTGGATCCGCAAGGGGGGCAGCTCGTGCTCGCGGCCTTCCAGCCGGCTCCGGTACATCGTCGACAGGTCGTCCCACAGCAGCGGCATCGACCAGCCGTCGACCGCGATGTGGTGGACGACCACCACCAGGACGTGCTCGTCCTCGTCGACCCTCAGCAGTGACGCGCGCAGCAGCGGGGCGGTGGCCAGGTCGAAGGGGCGCAGGACCTCGGAGTGGACGAGGTCGAAGGCCAGCCGCGTCCGGCGTTCCGCGGGCTCGGCCCGGAGGTCCGTGACGGGCAGGCCGATCGGCCGGGCCGGCTCCACCGAGGGGACGGGGCGCCCGTCCTCCTCGGGGAAGGCGGTGCGCAGGACTTCGTGGCGCCGTACCAGCTCGGTGAGGCTGTGGCCGAGGGCGGCCACGTCCAGCGGGCCGCGCAGCCGGAAGACCTCGTGGACGTTGTACAGCGCGGGGCCGTCGGACAGCCGCTCGACCAGCCACATGCGTTCCTGGGTGAACGACGTCACCCGCGCACCCGCCGGGCGGGGTGGGACCGCGGCCTCCGGCTCTCCCTCGGCGGCCCTGTTCCGGGCCGCGCGGACGCGTTGGTCGAGCAGGGCCCGCGTGGTGGCCGGTGTGGAACCGGTCGGCTGGCCGGGCTCGGGTCGACTGTGTTGTGCCTTCACGGGTGACGGGCCTTTCCGGCGGGGAGTGGTTCCGCCCCGGCGGCGCCGAGGTCCGCCAGCAGCGCCGCGTCGATGCCGTCGGCGAGTTCGGCGACGGTCGGGTGGTAGAAGAGCAGGACGACCGGCAGTTCGAGGTCGAGCGCCCGGCCGAGTCGGGACATGACCTTCGAGGCGAGGAGCGAATGGCCGCCCAGCTCGAAGAAGTCGCTGTGCACGCCGTCCGGGGTGACGCCGAGCACCTCGGCCCAGGTCTCCAGTACGAGGAGCTCGGTCTCGGTCTCGGTCCCGGCGGCGGGAGCGCCGGCCCGGTCGGCATCGGGCCGCAGGGCCGCAGGGCGCACGGCGGGAGCGGCGGGGCTCACCCGGAGGCCGGGAGGGGTCTCCCACGCCGATACCGGCCGTTCGGGAGCACCGACGAGGTGGTCGAGCAGCGCCCTGAAGCCCTCGGAGAGCTGCCGCACCGTGTCGCGGTCGAAGAGGTCGGCGGCGTAGCGGATGACGCCGGTGAGGCGGTCGCCGCGGTCCGTAAGGGAGACCTCGATGTCGAACTTCGCCACTTCGTTCGGTATCTGATGGTAACTCACCTCCAGCCCCGGAAGGCCGGACGGGAGCGCGGGTGGATCCTCCAGCTGGAACATGACGGTGAACAGCGGGTGTTGGCCGAGGTCGCGTTCGGGACGCAGCTCCTGCACCAGCTGTTCGAAGGGGACGTCCTGGTGGGCGTACGCCTCCACCGCGCACCGCCGCACCCGGGCGAGCACGTCGGTGAAGCCGGGGTCGCCCGACAGGTCGGTGCGCAGGACGAGAGTGTTGACGAAGAAGCCGACCAGCGGCTCCACCTCGATCCTGGTCCGCCCGGAGATCGGCGTCCCCACCGTCACGTCGGCCTGTCCCGTGCAGCGCGCGAGCAGGACCTGGAAGGCGGCCAGCAGCGTCATGAACGGCGTCACCTCGTGGGCGCGCCCCAGTGCTCGTATCCGGTCGGCGAGTTCCGCGGGGATCTCGATCTCGACCTGGTCGCCCCGGCCTGACCACACTGCGGGGCGCGTCCGATCCGTCGGGAGCACCGACGGGCTCATGTCGGCCAAGCGCTCGCGCCAGTAGGCGAGTTGGCCTTGCAGTGCCGTTCCGGTCCGGTGGCTCCGCTGCCAGTCCGAGAAGTCGGCGTACTGGACGGGCAGGTCCGGCAGGGCGATCGGCCGGCCGTCGACGGCGGCGCCGTATCCGGCGGAGAACTCCTGCCACAGCACCGGCAGCGACCAGCCGTCGCAGGCGATGTGATGGATCACCAGGACCATCAGGTGGTCGTCGGCGGCGATGCGGATCAGCCTGGCGCGCAGCATCGGGGCGGTCCCGAGGTCGAAGGGGGTCGCCAGATCGGCGGCCACCAGCTCCCGGGCCCGCTGCCAGGCCTGCTCGGCCGGGGTGTGCGTCAGATCGGTGACCGTCGGCACGAAGCTCTCGACCGGCTCCGTGACGTGGCACGGGCCGCGCTCGGAGTCGACGATCCTGCCGCGCAACACCTCGTGGCGCCGCACGACTTCGGTCAGCGCTCGGACGAGCGCCTCCTGGTCCAGCCGGCCACGCAGGCGGACCGCGGTCGGGACGTTGTGGTCCGGCCGACCCGGCCGCAGCCGATCGAGGAACCACAGCCGTTGCTGGGCGAAGGACAACAGGGTCGGAGCGTGCGCGCTCCGATCGGAGCCAGGCATGACGGATCCACCTTTCACGGCGATCGGGAACGCTAAATCGCCCCGGAAATCCCCTCGCCGATTCGCTGATTCGCGAACAGTACGGCGGATACTAGGCAGCTCCCGTCTCGCTCCGCAAGACAGAGAAGAGGGTTGCAGGCATCAGGACAATCTTTACGCCAGCCCACGGCAGTCCTTGTGTAGATTGAACACGCTCGACGGTTAGCATCTGCGCGGCCGACTGCGAAGCCAGATCTGACGTGCCGTCATGGTGCCGATAGAGCACCACACTTCCTTGGGCGGGCGCCACGTGATAATTCTTCTTTCGCCAGGAGGGCGGCCGGATGGGCCCCTTTCATGTCGGCCCTTCATTGTTCCGGATGAGATCGGTGAACCCGTTGCATGAACTCATCCGTTGTCTATAGAGCCCACCCCGTTGCATGAACTCGGAGACGTCATGATGCAGCAGCAGAGCCTGGTGGGTTCATTCGTCTCGCACGCCACCAGCCACCCCGGTGATCCGGCGCTGGTATGGCACGGAACGGAGAAGACCTACCGTGAACTCCACCAGTCGGCGGAGGGTGAGCGCCTCCGGATCGCCCGGCTCGCCCCGGACGGCGACGAGCCGCTCGGCATCCTGGCCGCCAAGTCGCCCTCGACGATCGCCCTGGTGCTCGCCTGCCTGCTGGAAGGGCGGCCCTTCCTGCTGCTGCCGGCGCCCACGCCGGAGAGGAGAACCTCCCACGCGTTGGCCGAGCGGGCCGGAATCCGGCACGTCCTGTCACCGGAGGACCCCCGGGCGCCCGGGCCCGGGCCGGACGCCCCGGACGTCCCGGACCGGCCGGCACAACCGAAGGCGCCGCGCGGTACGGAACCCGCCGACGTCTCCTTCATGTTCACCACCTCCGGTTCCACCGGGCGGCCGAAGATCGTGCCACTGAGCACGGGCGCGGTGGACCGCTTCACCACCTGGGCCGGCGAGCGGTTCGGCATCCGTCGGGGAACGACGGTCCTCAACTACGCCCCGCTCACCTTCGACCTGTGCCTGCTGGACATCTGGACCACGCTCAAGTGCGGCGGCCGCGTCGTCCTGGTCGATCCGGCCCGGGCCACCCATCCGGGCCACCTGTTGGACCTGATGTCCCGCCACGAGGTCCAACTCGTCCAGGCCGTACCGATGTTCTACCGGCTGCTGGTCGACGCGACCGCGCAGAGCGGCCGGCGGCTCGACACCGTCGAGCACGTCGTCTTCACCGGCGACAGCATGCCCGCCCGCTGCCTGGCCGAGCTTCCGCACCTGTTCCCCGGCGCGCGGATCCACAACGTCTACGGCTGCACCGAGACCAACGACAGCTTCCTGCACGAGGTCGACGGCACCGAGCCGGCGGACGGCCCGGTGCCGATCGGACGTCCGCTGCCCGGAGTCCACGCGGTGATCGTCGACGCCGACGGCGGGATCGTGACCGGGCCGGGAACCGGCGAACTGCACGTCGCGACGCCCTTCCAGACCGACGGCTACCTGGACCGGGACCAGGATGCGGACAGATTCGCGACCCACCACCACGACGGGGAGACGCGGCGCTACTTCCGCAGCGGCGACCTCGTACGGCGTGACCGGGACGGCCGCATCACCCTGGAAGGCCGGAACGACCACCAGGTCAAGGTCCGCGGCACGCGGGTCAACACCCACGAGGTCGAGCAGGTGCTGCTCGACCATCCCGACGTCGTCGAGGCGGCCGTGGTGGCCGTGCCCGACCCGGTGGCCGGTCGCCTGCTGCGGAGCGTGGTCCGCCGCGCCCCGGACAGCCGGCTGAACTCGCTGGCGCTGCGCCGGCACTGCGCACAACGCCTCCCGCTCACCGCCGTCCCCACGACCCTGCTGATCGTGGACGACCCGCTGCCCAGGACGTCCACCGGAAAGATCGACCGCACGCCCATCGAGCGCGCCTGCTCCCCGTCCCAGCCCACCGAAGGAACGGTCACGTGAAACACGCCGCGGTAGTCACCCAGTTCATCATCGAGGAGTTCCTGCCAGACGTCGGCGCGAACGAGCTGGACTCCGACTACGACCTCGTGGACGGCGGGGTCATCGACAGCCTCGGCCTGCTCAAGACGATCGCCTGGCTGGAGGACCGCTTCGACGTGCGCGTCGAGGAGTTCGATCTCGACCCGGACAGCTTCCGCTCCGTCGGCTCGATCAGCAGGTTCATCGACCAGGCCCAGCTGCACCGGACGGACGCCCACTAGTCATGCACGAGGTGCTGCGAGCGCTGATCCGCCGGGACCGCGCCGTCGACCAGGAGCTGTGGGGGTCCTTCTGGGACCAGCTGCGTGACGGCGCCCTCCGCTCCGGCGAGGCGGTGGCGCTGCTGTCCTCGCTGTCCACCCGGATGCCCGATCGGGACACGCTGGTCGCGATGCTCCGCTCGCTGGACGAGCGACGGCCGGCCGTCGCCGCGCGGCCGGACGGCACGGCCAACATCGTCGGCACCGGAGGCGGGCCGGCCACGTTCAACATCTCCACGGCGGCGGCGTTCCTCGCCGCGGCCCTGGGCGTCCGCGTCGTCAAGACGGGGTCCCGCGCCTACACGAGCACCTGTGGCTCCCACGACCTGCTCGACCGTCTCGGCATCGGAAGGACCACCTCGTACGAGCGGACCGAGGCCCAGCTGGAACGCTTCGGCATCGCCTTCCCGGGGAACTTCGTCTACCCCCGGGAGGTGGCGCTGCTGGCCCGGAGCATCATGCCGATGGACCTGCGGATGATCGGCGGGTTCATCAACTCCGTCGGCCCCTTCCTGGCCTCGGTGCCGGTCTCCGCCCAGCTCGTCGGCGTCTCGGACCGTTCGCTGCTGCGGACGCTGGGCCAGGTCGCCGCCACCGTCGCCGAGCGGAGGATCTGGCTGTGCTCCAACGAGCTGGGAATCGACGAGCTCGTCAGCTCCGTCGACAACCTCGTCCTCACCAATGACGGCAGCGACGCGATCCGGCTGCCGACCGAGGCTCCCGGGACCGGGACCGGCGCGATCGCCGAACTGCGGCCGGCCGCAGGAGGAGAGGACGTGGTCGACCACTTCCTCGGCGTGCTCTCCGGGCAGGGGACGGCTCTCGCGACGCGGACCGTCTGCCTGAACGCCGCCGCACTGGCCGTCGCGAGCGGGCTGATCGGCGGGTGGCCGGAGGCGATCCGGGCGGCCGACGACGCCCTCCGCGGCGGCGCCGCCCGCGAGCTCGTCGACCGCCTGCGTGCGCGCCCGGTGCGCCGCGCGGTGGCTACGGTGCGTGCGCGGTGAGCGGGTTCTTCGCCCGCCGGCCACCGGACCGGCCCGGCCTGGCGGTGTTCCTCAACGCCGGAGACCCCCCGCTGCCCGTCCTGGCCGACGTCATGCGGATGCTCGACGACTGCCGGGTGGACTGCCTGGAGCTGGCGGTGCCCTTTCCCCACTCGGTCACCGACGGGCCGGTCATCCGCCGATCGGCGCAGCGGGCCCTGGCCGACGGCGTCGGACTCGACGAGGTGCTCGACTTCCTCGGCGGGGTCCTGCCCCGGCTGCGCCACCTGCGGGTGGCGCTGCTGGCCGACTGGAGCCACACGGTCAGGGACCTGACCGTGCCCGGCTTCGTCCGGCGAGTCGCCGAAGCGGGCCTCCACGGGCTGCTGGTCCACGGCTTGCCGCCGCGGCTACGGGCCGACTGCCTCGAAGCGGTGCGGGAGGCGGGGCTGCCCCTGGTCGCCACCTGCTACGCCGCGTCGGCGGCCGAGGTGAAGGCCGCGGCCGCCGAGTGCGCCACCGCGTACCTGTACCTGGTGGCCCACTACGGCCGCAGCGGCGGCAGGCTCACGGCCGACCACCAGGAGCTGGCCGCCGCGCTGGCCGCGCTGCGGAGGACAGCCTCCGTACCGATCGCCGTCGGGTTCGGCGTCCGCTCCCGGACGGACATCGACCTGCTGCACGGCCTCGGCGCCGACGCCGCGGTCGTGGGCAGCGCCGGGGTCGCCCGGATCGAGCACGCCCTCGCCGAAGGGGCCGACGTGGTCGAGGAGTTCCACACCTTCGTACGCACGATTTCGCCGTATTCACCAAGCCGCTAGGAGGCACATCCGATGATCGTCCGACACCTTGCCGAGGTGAAGACCGTGGACTGGGGCAACGGGCTCAGCCGCAGGTTCCTGCTCGAATCCGACGGCCTGGGCTACACGATGACGGACACCACCGTCCGCGCCGGCACCAAGTCGCGGCTGGAGTACCGCCGCCACCTGGAGGCCTGCTACTGCATCGAGGGGAAGGGCGAGGTCGTGGACACCGACGGCACGTCCCACACGCTCGAACCGGGCACGCTGTACGCGCTCGACCAGAACGACGCCCACTTCCTGATCGCGAGCCCGGACGAGGACCTCCGCCTGGTGTGCGTGTTCTCGCCCGCGCTGCGCGGCGACGAACGCCACGACCTGGACTCAGCCGAATTCTCCGAGTACTGACAGGACTGACGGATGATCAGGTGGAACGCCGACCAGATTGCCCTGGGCGAGGGGATCGCCCAGTGGTGCGAGGAGCTCAGCTCCGGCCATCTCGAAGGGGACGCCGAAGGCGCCTTCCCGTGGGACAAGTGGCAGCTGATCCAGCGGTCCGGAATCCTCGGCCTGCCGTTCGATGAGCAGTGGGGCGGGCTGGGCCAGGACCTGCTCACCACCATGCACGTGCTCGAACGACTCGGTACCGGGTGCCGTGACGGCGGACTGAACTTCTCGGTCGCCACCCACCTGGTCGGCGTCGGAGTCCCGTTGCAACGGTTCGGCTCGCCGGAGCTCAAGGCACGCCACCTGCCGGGGATCTGCTCGGGAGAGTCGATCGGGGCGCACGCGATCAGCGAGAGCGAGAGCGGCTCCGACGCGCTGGCGATGAGGACCACGGCCACCCGCGAGAACGACGGCTTCGTGCTGCGGGGCGGCAAGTCCTTCGTCACCAACGGCCCGGTGGCCGACGTGTTCGTGGTCTACGCGCGCACCCACCCGAACGGCGGCCCGCTCGGCATCACCGCCTTCGTCGTGGAGCGGGACACCCCGGGGCTCGTCATCGGGGCACCCCTCGCCACCATGGGGCTGCGGACCGCGCCGCTGAGCGAACTGCACTTCGACGACTGCAGGATCCCCGCATCCGCCGTGATCGGCCGGGTCGGATCCGGGTTCCTGGTCCTGGACCACGTGATGAAGTGGGAGATTCTCTGCTCCTTCGTCATCAACACCGGGCAGATGCGGTACCGGCTCGACCGCTGCGTCGAGTACGCCAAGGAACGTGTCCAGTTCGGCAAGCCGATCGGCTCGTACCAGTCGATCTCCCACAAGATCGTGGACATGGGGATCGGCTTGGACACCGCGCGGAAATGGCTCTACGACACGGCGGTTCGGCTGACGGAGGGCGAGAACGTCACGAGGGACATCGCCGTCACCAAGCTCCTCGCCAGCGAGAGCAACCTCTCCTCCGCACTGGCCGCCGTACAGATCTTCGGCGGCAGTGGGTACCTGGCCGAGTACGGACTGGAGAAGGATCTGCGCGACGCGGTCGCCGGCCCGATCTACTCGGGCACGTCGGAGATCCAACGCAACCGCATCGCCGTCATGTTGGGGTTGTGACGATGCTGGTCAAGATCTGCGGAGCCGCCTCGCCCGAGGATGTGGCATCGCTCGACAGTGCCGGAGTTGACCTCGTCGGCCTGTGGCACGGCGTTCCAGGGGGTCGCATGGAACTGACATTCAATCAACTAGTGTTGCTCGCGGCCGCGGTACACCGAACAGCGCGACTGCATCCGGTCCTCGTGACCTTCCTCAAAGACGCCGAGGTACTGCGCGCGGCGACGGCCGCGGCCCGGGTGCGGTGGGTCCAACTGCACGGCTACCAGCCGCCTGGCCTGGTCCGCGCCCTGAAGAGCACCACGGACCTCAACGTGGTCAAGGTGCTGCACCTCGGTACGGACACCCGCGCGGAGCTGTCCCTGATCGCGGCGTACGAGCGGGCGGGAACGGACCTCTTCCTGCTGGACGCGGTGGCCGGGGACGGCCGGATCGGCAGTACCGGGCAACCGGCGGACTGCGGAGCCGTCATCGAGATCGCGGACCGCCTCTCGCGGCCCTTCCTGCTGGCCGGCGGCATCTCGGCCGACAACCGGGAGGACTACCGGGCGGTGGTGGACCACCCCCTGTTCTGGGGCATCGACGTGGACACGGCGGCCAGGGATCTCGACGGACGGCTGAGCACCGACCGGGTCACGGCCGTGCGGCGCGGCTGGCGAGTGACGGACGGCACCGGGGCGGCCGGATGACGGCCGAGTTCATCGAGGCGCTGCTGGACGCCCGCCGACCGGTGATCATGGAGCTCAAGCGCCAGGACGCCGCAGGGCACGACCTGTTCGGTGACAGGGCGGCCGCACGTCTGGTCGCCGACTACCAGGACGTCGGCGCACCCTGCCTGTCCGTGGTGACCGGGCGGTGGTTCGGTGGCACCCGGGACCTGCTGCGCGAGGTCGTGGAAGCGACGGACCTGCCGGTGCTGCAGAAGGACTTCATCACCCGCCGGAGCCAACTGCACCAGGCCCGCGAGAGCGGTGCGTCCGCGATCCTGCTCACCGCCGCGCTGCTGCCGCGCGCCACCCTGGGCCATCTGGTCGACCTCGGCCTGCGCCTGGGCCTGACGCCGTTCGTCGAGGTCACCACCGAGGAGGAGATCAGCCGCGTGCCACGCGCCGAGGAGTGCGTGGTCGCGGTGAACAACAAGAACATCACCACCCGCGAACGCGGCGCGGGCGACCTGGGGCGAAGCTCGACGCTCCTGCCCGCAGTGCTGAGCAGCGGCACCCGCTGCCCGGTGAGTGCCGGGGCCATCCGCTGCCCCGACGACGCCGCCCGCCTGCTCAGGGAGGGCTTCGCCGGTGTGCTCATCGGGACAGGCCTCCTGCGCGCCGCCAGCCTGCCGGAATGGCTGGACGGCCTCGACGCCCGCCTCGACGCCGGCCGCGAACCGGCTCCACCCGTCCGCCGCCCGGCGGACCCCCCAACCACCGACATCTGGAGGTAGCGGCATGACCAGCGAAGCACCCGAGCAGTGGAAGGTCGTCGTCAACGACGAGGAGCAGTACTCAATCTGGTCCGCCGACCGCGAGTCGCCGGCGGGCTGGCACGAGGTCGGTGTCCGGGGTGCGAAGGACGAATGCCTCGCGCACATCGAACGCGTGTGGACCGACATGCGCCCCCGCAGCCTGCGCCTGCGGTCCGTCCCGGAGGACGGTGCGCAATGAACCGGACACTCGCACCGCACGGTGCGCGCCGGGTGACCGAACCCATGCTCTCCACCACCCTGAACCTCCCGAGGTGCCAGGCCCGAGGCTGGGTCGTCGTCGACTCCATGGTCGACGGCCTGGCCATGGGCGGCACCAGAATGACCCTGACCGTGACCGAGCAGGAGCTGGCCGGGCTCGCCAGGGCGATGACCCACAAGCTGGCGCTGGTCGGCCTGCCCATCGGTGGCGCCAAGGCCGGTATCGCACCCGATCCGGGCGCCACCGTCGAGCGGCAGGCGGTGATGCGGGGGTTCGGCCATGCCGCAGCCCCGCTGCTGCACGGCGGTGTGTACCTGGGATGCGACCAGGGCACCACCTACGCCGACCGGCAGCTGGCCTTCGAGGCCGCCGGGTACGACGTCACCCGCCGCCCCGGCACCACCCGCCTCACGGTCGGCTGGGCCGAACTGTGGGACCACATGGCCGACATCACCGGGTTCGGCGTGGCCGTCGCGGTGCTCGGCGCCCTACGGGCCTCCGGTGCGCGGACCCCGCAGCGCATCGCGATCCAGGGCTTCGGGACCGTCGGGCGCGCGGTGGCCGGTCACCTGGCCGCCCACGGCCACCGGGTGGTGGCCGTGGCCGACGTCCAGGGCACCATCGAGGACCACCGCGGACTGCCCGTCGCCGAACTCGCCGCGCTCACCAGCAGCGATGGCACGATCGACCGGAGCCGGCTGCCCGCCCGAGTCACGGTCCACGGGCCAGGGCAGGCATGGCTGCACATCGACGCCGACGTGCTGGTGCTGGCGGCATCCGCCTCCGCGGTCGACGAGGAGGCGGTGCCGGCAGTCCGGGCCCGCCTGGTAGTCGAGGGCGGAAACCTGAGCTGCACCGCACCGGCCCGCCGGTTGCTGCGCGAGGCCGGCCACACCGTCCTGCCGGACGTGGTCGTCAACGTCGGCGGAGCGGCGGCAACCGGGTGCGTGCTCGCCGGGCTGGCCCCGTCCGACCTGCCGCTCCCGCACCTGTCCGAGTGGCTGCGCGAGTGGGTCTCCAGCAGGATCGCCAGGAACTGCGAGCTGGTGCAGGAGCTGAGCGCCTCAGGCAGCGCCGATCCGGTTGCGCAGCTCCTCGGTTCGCGCGGAGCCCCGGCCGGCGCCTCCGAACCGGGAGTGCCGGCCGAGCGGTGATCCGGCTGGACGATTCACCCTCATGACGGGCGGCGCACCGGCCGACCGGGCCCTCGGACGGCCGTGCCCGCCGACGTCCACCGCCGTCCGGTGACCGGGACCGCGGTGGCCCAGTGGCCGATCCCGGCTCGGGAACGCGGTGTTCCCTGCCGACCGTGTGGACGACGAGGGGCCGCCATCGCGCCCGGACGGCCTCCCGGAACGTCTGGTGGCCGTGACGACTCACCCGGCCGATGCCGGTAGACGGTGCCGACGCCGGCGGGGCGGTCCGGCCTCGGGCGGGCCCAGCGCCGTGTCAGGGGGACGGTCATCATCAGAGGGAAGTGCGTGATGTAGAGGGCGTAGGAGGCGTTCCCGAGGCCTGCGAGGGCGGGGTGCGCCATGCGCCGGGTGGTGCCGTCGATGTCGGCCAGGACGACTGGGCGGCCAAGCCGACGTCGTTGCGCTCCATGGTCCGGTGAAGGCGTCGACGACCTTGTGGTCGAAGGTGGCCATCCGGCGGCTTTGGTCATCGAGGTGCCCCGGTGCGCGTGGCCCGGCCGCCGGCGGTGTGGTCGATGGCGTACAGCCCGGCCACCTCGGCGCCCAGCCGGACCAGGTCCACCGCCCCGATGCGCCTGCCCGGCCGGGCGGCGGGCAGCGCCGCCGCGCCGAGTACGGCGCCGACGTCCACCACGAACCGCCTGCGCTCCACCCCACCATGATGCCCGCCGGCGCCGCGCCGCTCGGCGGGCACCGCGAAGCCGAGCTCCTCCAGCGGCACGCCGAGCAGCGCCTCCAGCACCTCCTGCTGGCCCGGGTGCGGCAGCGGCGGGTCGGGCGACTCCCACCGGCGCAGCTGACGCACGCTCACCGCAGCCGCGACGCCGAGCTGCGCGGCCATCGCGGCGAACGCGACGACGAAGCTCTCCTGGGCGTAGCCCGCCGCTCTCCTCAGCCCGGCCAGTGTCCGCGTGCCCACCGCTGTGCCTCGCCCTCGCCTGCCCTCACCGAAGGCACCACCCCTCCCACCCGGGCGGGCGGGCCGGGGCCGAAATGGCCGGTGAAACGTCCGGTCGAGCGACCCCGTGCCGGAGGCGCGGCGCGGTGCACTGGAGGAGAGCCACGGTGGACTGTGGCTGCCCGTGACGGGCAGTCCTGGTCGCGCCGCTGCTTCGTGCCGTCACCACCGCCTGGGAGCCGTCCTCATGATCGTGCGCGCACCTCACTCCACCGCCCCGGCGCGCCTGGCCGTCGCGGTGATCATCGTGGCATAGCGGTGCCGGCGCTTGAGGGCGAAGTCGTCGATGCCGAGCACGCGCGGGACGCGCGGCGGCGGCAGTGCCCTGCGCATGAGCATGCGCAGGGCGGTGGAGCGGGAGATCCAGCAGGCCAGCACACGGGAGAGGCGGGCGCCCGCCCGGCCCGCTAACTCCTTGACTACGAAGCCGAGTTGGTCGGCCAGGCGCTTGGTCCGGCGCTGGTAGCGCTCCACGACGCCGGGAACCTGCTCGCGGAACGTCTGCCGCTGGCAGCCGAGCACCGCGCACACCAGACGCCGCAACCTCACCGAGACGACGACCCGCCGTCCGTCCACCGGCACGTCCGCGACCCTCCGTCCGTGGAAACCGTGCACCCGCCCTGTCGGCGTCCCGCACACGGGGCACGGCACCGGATCATCCCGGGTCCGCGCCGTCACCCGGATCAGATCGCCCTCGTCCGCCACATCCTCGATGACCAGCGCTGACAACCCCGAAAACACCATGCTTACAAGCTCGTTGACATCTCGCACACCATGCCAACGACGCCCGTCACCCTTCGTTACCACCGATTACGGGACAGAGTAGTCCGGGGGCCTTGAGGCCCCACCCTGATGGGCCGAAAATCTGGGTGGGGCCGTCCAGTTGACGTCGAT
>NZ_JBSFJV010000083.1:0-33547 GCF_053598235.1 Kitasatospora sp. NPDC001159 | reverse complement strand
CGGTTGCCCTCGCCGCTGGGTTTGCTGGAGGACCGGGAGCTGGATGCGCGTCGGCGCCTGGAGGAGTGCCGCGAGGCGGCGGAGCGCGCCCAGGCCGCGGTCGCCGAGGCCGAACGGGCGCATGAACGGGCGGTGATTGCCCGGGAGGAGCTGGCCGCGGCGCTGGCTGGTGCGCGTGAGGTGGACGGTTCGCCGGAGAGCGGGAAGCCGGCGGTGGCCGCGGCTGCCGGAACGGTGGTGCCGGTGTGGAGCGAGGGTGTGTCGGTACGGGTGCTGGCGCCGGACTACCAGCGCATCGTCGCCTTGCTCGAGGACGCCGCGCGGGAGGGGACGAGTCCGCTGAACTGCCGTCAGATCGCCCAGCGGCTGGGCTGGGAGACGTCCGCCGCCGGGGTGGAGGGGGTGCGCGCGAAGGCGCGGCGGATGGCCGAGCGAGGCTGGCTGGCCAAGGAGGCGGACGGCCGGTTCAATGCCGCCTTCCGGCCAGGCGGCGGGTCATGAGGGCGGTCATCGACCAACGGATCATCGCCTCGGCGCAGGCGGTGGTGCGTTCGTAGTCGCGCGCGAGGCGGCGGGTGCGCATCAGCCAGCCGTTCGTGCGCTCGATCACCCAACGGCGCGGCAATACCCGAAACCCCGTGGTGGCCTCGGTGCGCTTGACCACCGTGAGTGCCAGGTGCAGTGCGGCGGCGGCCCACTCGACCAGGGCGCCGGTGTAGCTGCTGTCGGCCCAGACCAGCTTCAGGCGGTAGCACTTCTCGCGCAGGCGCGGCAGCAGTGTTGTCGCGGCGTCGCGGTCGGTGGTGGAGGCGGGGGTGACCAGCACGATCAGCAGCAGGCCCAGGCAGTCCACCACCAGGTGGCGCTTGCGGCCGTTGATTTTCTTGCCGCCGTCGTATCCGCGTGTGGCGGCGCCGACGGTGGCGTCGGCCTTGACCGACTGGGAGTCGATGATCCCCGCGGACGGTTCCGGGTCGCGGCCCTCCTTGATCCGCACCCGGCGTCGCAGTCGGTCGTGCAGCTCGGTGAGCAGGCCCTGGGCCAGGAAGCGGCGAAAGAAGCGGTAGACGGCCCGCCAGTGGGGGAAGTCGGCGGGCATCGCCCGCCACTTGATGCCACCGTCGACCAGGTACAGCACGGCGTCGACCATGGCGCGGTGGCAGTACGCCTCCGGGCGGCCGCCCCGGCCCTCCAGCCAGCGCGGCAGCGGCAGCGCGTCGCGCACCACGGCCCACTCGGCGTCAGTGAGATCGCTGGGGTAGCGGCGCTCGCGGTCTGCGTGGTCGGCGGCGTTGCCGAACCGGTGAGCGAGACAATCACAGCCCGACACGCCGGAGTTGGACGCTGACCCGGTTAACACGACAAGCTGGGACAACAGGGCCTCCCCGCACTCCGGTGACTCGACATCTCCGGGCTGTGCAGGAGGCCCTTCCTTCATGCGCCGGCCGGCACGCGATCACCCGAACGGGACCGAGAATCGAATCTCCGTCCGGCCCTCAAGCCCCAAGAGCGCTTTGATCACGGCTTCTCAGCCCGCCAACAGATCCACGGCTGCGGTGACTGCGGAGAGCCCTCGGGGCTGGTCGGGTAGCGGGCGGTCAGTCTTCGGTGGGGATGCGGATGGCGAGGATGGCCATGTCGTCGTGGCCGTCGCTGGGGTGGTGGTCGGCGAGAGTGTGGACGAGGTCGTCCAGGGGCTGGGTGGCGTGGGCGGCGGCGAGGTCGGCCAGGGCGTTCAGGCGCTCGTCGATGGCGTGGTCAGGGTGTTCGACGAGGCCGTCGGTGAAGAGCACGACGGTGGCGCCGCGGGGCAGGGGGTGGGTGTGGTCGGGTCGGTGGATGTCGGGGTCGACGCCGAGAGGGATGCCGGGGTCGGCATGCAGGTACTGGGCGGACCCGTCGGGGGCGAGGATGAGCGGTGGCAGGTGGCCAGCGGTGCTCCAGTGGAGGGTCCAGCCGTCGGTGGCGGGTTCGATCCTGGCCAGGCACGCGGTGGTGACGGGCAGGTCGGTGACGGCGTGCACGGTGTGGTCGAGCTGGGTCAGCACCGAGCTGGGCGGGGTCCTGCGGTCGTAGAGCAGGGCGCGGAGCATGTTGCGGGTCTGGGCCATGGCGGCGGCGGCGTGCAGGTCGTGGCCGACGACGTCGCCGATGACGGCCGCGCACGCCTGGTCGGGCAGGACGGCGGCGTCGTACCAGTCGCCGCCCACGCTGGCCGGTTCGGCGGCGGCGCGGTAGACCGCGGCGCCGGTGAACGGGGCCAGGTCGGGCAGGGTCGGCAGCAGCAGCCGCTGGAACTGTTCGGCGCTGTCGCGCATGTAGCCGAACAGGCGGGCGTTCTCGATGGCGATGCCGGCAGCTCCTGCGAGGGCGCGCACGATTTCCTCGTCGTCCTGGTCGAAGGGGCGGCCGTCGTGGCGTTCGGAGAGGTAGAGGTCGCCGTAGATCTCGCCGCGGACGGTGATCGCCACGCCCAGCAGGGTGCGCATGGGCGGGTGGCCGGGCGGGAACCCGACCGAGGCCGGGTGGGAGGGGATGTCGTCCACCCGCAGGGGCTCGGGATGGTGGATCAGGTGGCCGAGCACCCCGCGACCGTGGGGGAAGTCGATGCCCGCCAGGGCAGCGCGCTCCTCGTCCGTGAGGCCGGCGGTGATGAACTGCTCCAGGTGATCACCGGAGGGAGCGAGGATACCCAGCGCACCGTAGCGGGCACCGGCCAGGTCCATGGCGGTGGTGACGATGCGGTGCAGCACCGTGGGCAGATCCAGATCACCGCCGATGGCCAGCACCGCCGACAGCAACCCCTGCAGCCGGTCCTTCGCCCTGGCCAGAGCACGCAGTTGCTGGGCGATGCCCTCCAGATGGTCGTCCAAGTGCAGCCGAAGCTCCGGCGGAGGGTTCCCCCCGCCCGGTGACCCGGACGGCTGTTCGTCGGAGTTCACAGCGTCACCTCGCTCATCACCAGCAACGCTACGCACGACGGCACCGGCCGACTGGGAACACACGCCCGGCACGCACGGACCGATCGCTGGAGCCGATCACCCAGTCAAGATCACTTGGCAGACGACCAAGATCGCCTGGCAGAGGACAGCGGCGAGTGACCCGTCTCACCGAAGTTCGACCATCTCCACGGTCAGTCGTCGCGCACCGCCGGGCCCTCGCAAGCGCGTGGGGGAGGCCTTCGGGAGCCGGTGCTTCGGCCCCCGGTGTACTCGCCGGTCAGCCGGCGGCTGATCACGCCCGGCCCCTCGGCCGGGGTGATGGGGCGCGCTGTAAGGCGGGGGCGCGCTGCTGGTGCTGCCCGTGCTGCTGCTCGACCACGTCGCCCGACCGACCTGCGGCGGCAGCACGGCCGTCAAGGCGGACCGGAAGGGTTACGCCGTCGTGCAGTCCAGGACCCGGCCGTCGGCCGTGCCAACGAGCAGACGGTCCGGTCCGGTGACGGTGAGCGCCGTCGGGACGGTGAGCACACCGGCGACGGTCAGCCGGTGGCGCCAGCGGAGGGTGCCGTCGCGGAGATCCAGCGCCAGGATCTCACCGTTGCGGTAGGCAACGTAGGCGGTGTCCGCTTCGGTGTCGAGGTCGGTGGCGACGTAGTCGGTCCGGAAGACCCAGCGGGGCGCGCCGTCGCCGGCCGCTCGGCGGACGACCAAGGACCCGCCGGGCTCCATCCACTGTCCGATGTTGACCGCACCGGCGTGGACCAGGTCGCCGTCATCGGTCTCCGCACCCGGGCCGGGGAAGTACCTCTCCTCGGGCTCCCAGGAGAACGGGAACAGGGGCTGGACACCCGTCCCCTCGGGGGAGCGCACCGAGACCCACCACCGCATCAGTCCCCGCCGGTCCCGTAGGTATTGGTTGACGTAGTCCCGGCTGCCGTACCGGATCCGCAGCCGCATTGGGTTCCGGTCGGCGTATGTCATGGTCCGGTGCTGAATCAGCAGGCCGTCGGCGAGGACGGTGCGCCCGGGCTGCTCCGGATCCTCTTCCCACCGGTCGACGGTCGCCAGGACCGCGCCGTCCGACAGCTTTTCGACGGCGAGGACTCGGCGCAGGGGCTCCCAGTCCGGGCTGAGCGCGGAGAGCGCCCGCTGGGCCTCGTCCCGTCCGTCGGGCCGCGGTGCGGGCACCCGGGGGCCGGCCAGGTCCGCGGCGGTGAGCGAACGGGGTGCGACAGCGCGCCAGTCGGGTTGTTGCACGACGGCGATGTGGCCCTCGACGCGTGCCTCCCGGTCCTGCCAGTCGTCGGGCGGTGCCATCAGCACGCGCAGGGCCTGTTCGTCGAGCCAGGCCAGTCCGAGGACCTGGCGACCGCAGTCGTTCTCGATGAGGGAGACGGTGACGGTCGTCTCCCAGTCGAACAGGAGCAGCTCGCCCTTGAAGGAGTTGCCGCCGTCGTAGTCGCCGGTCCCGACGGCGAGCAGCGGCGCCGTGGGGTGGAAGGCCAGCGCGTGCACCCGGAAGGGCGTGCGGAGCACCGCCCGGCAGCCGAGGTCTCCCATGCCGTACACCCCCACCGTCGACATCCCGCCCTCCCCGGGCTCGCCCGCGACGGCGAGCAGCCCGCGCTCCTCGTCGGACACGGTGAGGACGGGCAGGCCGACCTCGGCGAACGGGCGGGCACCGAGGACGCGGACGACGCGCAGCGGGAAGGTCATGCGGAGATCCTCCCAGCAGGAAGTGTCGCGCCCTTGCGCGGCCTCGCCAATGACAGGCACCTCCGGGCACATTGATCGATGACGGCGAGGGCCCGGTGGTGCGCGCCGACTGACGATGGAAGCCGTCAAACTCTCATGAGACTGCTCAAATGAGACTGCTCAAACTTCGATGAGACGGGTCAGTCAGACACCCTTGTACAACCCACTGCGGCGGGCTGTCCCAGGTCCGGCATGAAGTTACCGCTACCTGGGGAGATGGGCTGGGACCGTCCCGGCAAAACGGATATTGCGGGCGCGCTGGGACGGTGTCGGGACACGGGTGTCTCAGGTCTGTCCCAGCCCGGGAGCCGAGCCAGCGAGGCGCAGGCGGCCGGGTCCCGGGGAACGAGGGGGGAGTTCCGCGAGACCCGGCCGTGGGAGGCCAGCCGCGCCGGGGTCACGGCGTGACTGCGCTGGCCGGCGGCCCGGTGGTGCTGTGGTGGGGCCGCCGTGCCGGGAATGCTAGACCCACGCGTCAACGATGGCCAGGGCTTTGACCTGCGAGATTTCGGCCGCGAACATGCCATCTGCGGCCGGGCGGGCGCGTAGGCGTGCACGGCATTGACGGCCGGGCGGCCGGTGGCGGGGTCGCTCTCCCGGCCGCACAGGTGTACGACCTGCGATGGGCCGGTCTCCGACACCGATTTCCCCGCTGACCTGCTCGAACTCCAGCGCCGCTGGTACACCGCCGAAGCCGACTGGGCCGCCGACCCGACCGAGGAGCAGCGGGCCGCGTTCGCCGCGGTCGGCGCCGAGCTGTACTCCCACTCGCACTGGGCCAAGGTGGGAAACCGGCACCAGGCTGAGATGAAGCTCAAGCAGGCCGCCCGCCCGGACACCGCGCGGGAACCGGCGGCCTGACCCGCCGGTCGGCCTTCTCCGCATGCGCCTGCTCCCAGGCCGGACGACGGTGAAGGGGTCGGGCGAGCATGTCGGGAGGCATCGGTGGCAGATGACGTAGGGAGCGAAGAGCCGGACGAGGCGCACCGTCGGCCCCCGTGGGTGGACGACGCGACGGTCGAGGCGCTGGGGATGCTGACGAAGGCACTGGAGTACACCGAGCGGGCCCGCGGCCACCTGTACGCGGTGCACCACATGACCGGCGGCGCCGACCGGAGGCTCGCCGAGGCGGTGCGGATGCTGCGCCAGGCCGGGCACGAGGAGCAGGCCGGAAGGCGCTGTCACGTTGGCCGACCGGGTGAGATGATCTTCTGATCGATCACGGCGGAGGAGGATCATTCGTGGAGAGCACGTCGCCGTCGTAAGCTTGTTCGTCCCGGTCGCTCTCTTCGGCAAGCCGATCCCCGGCAGGCCCATCGGGAAGAACTACAGTAAGTAATACCAGCAGGCGCAGGGTGCGGACCGGGCTCAAGGCGCCGCCCCGGCGCCGCCGTTCGGGCGACCGGAGCCTGCCTGATCCGGCAGATCTGTCGATGCCTGACGCTCCGGCCGTGGTGCCTGCCGCAGCAAAGCCGACGTGTGCTGCGGCAGGCCCGCCCCCCTCACGGGTCGCCGTGCACAAGACTGACAGCGGCTTCGGCGAACGCGCGGACGCGAGCGGTGGTCCGGTCCCCGGACCATATCAAGCCCCATGCCAATGACGGGGCGTCACTGACGGGAACGTAGATGACGTCAGGTCGCGAGTAGTAGCGCCGGACGTGTGCGCCGACGGGAAGGGCTCCCTGCCCGGCTCCGACGAGGGTGAGTGCTTCCTGGAACGTTCCGGCCGTCGGTCCGGGAAGGGCTGCCGGGGCGCCGGGTACCTGGTCCGATCGCTGCGGCGGCACGGCGTCGTGACCGTGCAGTCGCACCAACCGGACGCGTGCCAGATCTACGCAGAAGACGCTGCCTCGGCGAGCGTAGGGATGATCAGCGGGAACAGCGAGCATCCGCGCCTCGCGTACCAGAACCGGGCCGCTGGCGATGTCGGGCTCGGTCACGGGGAGGGTGCTCAGTGCGAGGTCGACCTCGCCCGAGCGCAGCGACGCAAGCAACTGCCCCGCCTGCACCTCCCGGATGCGCACCTCACAGTCGGGGGCCCGGTCGCGGAACACCTGGGTGACACCGACCAGGAGCTGCGCGGCGGCCGCGCTCACGAAAGCGACATGCAAGGTGCCGGACAGCCCCCGTCCCGCGTCGATCGCCCGCTGCAGCGCCGTGTCCACGCTCTCCCAGGCGGGACGTAGCTCATCGAGCAACTGCCGCCCTACCGAGGTGAGTTCGACGCGGCGGCTGGTGCGGCGGAACAGCGGTACTCCCACCCTCCGCTCCAGCTTGCGAATGGTCTGGCTGATGCGAGCGGTGGAGACGAGCAGACGCTCGGCGGTGCGCCCGAAGTGCAGCTCCTCCGCGAGTGCCAGGAACGCTTCCACCTCGTGCCGCTCGACCACGCACGCCTCCATCGTTAAGCCTGAGTTCACGATCATTGCGCATACGGCCATTGGTCGCCAGCGCTCACGGCAGCAGAGTGGGTGACATCGAACACGACGTCACCCACCCACTGGAGGACAGATGGACACCACCGCCCACTACGCTCTGGCCGCACAGCCCGGCGACACCGAGGCGATCGTCGCCGAACTGCGCGACCGCGCCGAGATCACCGACGCTCTTTACCGGTTCGCCCTGGGCCAGGACCTCAAGGACCGCGAGCTGTTCGCCTCGGCCTTCACCGCCGACGCGGAGCTGGACTTCCGCCCGGCCGCCGCGCGCTGGGGCGGCAAGCCGCCGCTGATGAGCGGCCGGGAGACCATCGTCAGCACCATCCTGGCCATGTTCACCGGCCGAGTGGACACCACGCATCAGGTCACCAACCCACGCATCACCATCGACGGGGACAGCGCTCGTCTCACCGCGCTCGTCGAAGCGCAGCACCTGCTCACCAGCGACCCGAACACGCACGCCCTACTCAAGAACCCCTACACCGTTGACCTGGTACGTGACGGCAGCCGCTGGCTCATCCGGCGAATGCGCATCGACAACACCTGGCTCACCGGCAGCCCCGTCGCCGTCTTCGGCGCCTGACCGCGCCGGCCTCGCCGGCCGTCGCGACCCGATGCGACGACCAACCGCAGACAACGACTCCAAGAACCCCGCACATGGCGCGGAAGGGGATGCAATGAAGTTCTCCGTGATCGGCGGGACCGGCCGCATCGGCACCCGGATCGTCCAGACACTCTTCGCCGTCGCCCCCGGCAGCGCCGTGCAGAAGACAAACCGGACGGGGCGGCCCTGATTCACTGTGTGGCCCCGAAGGCGGCCGCGCCGGTGGCATCGCCGGTCAGGTAGTCAGGGTGGGGTAGTCGGTGTAGCCGCGGTGGTCACCGCCGTAGAAGGTGGCCGCGTCCGGGGTGTTGAACGGGCCGCCGGCGGCCAGACGGGCCGGCAGGTCGGGGTTGGCCAGGAACAGGGCGCCGTAGGCGACCATGTCCGCAGCTCCGTCCTCGATCAGCTTCAGCGCCTCGGGGCCGGTGACCTCCGGGTAGGTGAAGGGGTTGAGGACGAACGTCCCCGGCCAGGCCTTGCGCAGCCGGACGGTCAGTTCACGGTCCGGGCCCTCCATCAGGTGCAGGTACGCCAGGTCCAGGTCGGCAAGCCGCTCCAGCAACGCCTCGTACACCTCGGCCGGCTGGTCTTCGGCGATGTCGTTGTACGGGTTCCCGGGCGAGACCCGCAGGCCCACCCGCTCGCTGCCGATCGCTTCGGCCACGGCGGTGGCGACCTCGACGGCGAAGCGGATCCGGCCCTCGACGTCACCGCCCCAGCCGTCGGTGCGCAGGTTGGTATTCGGCGCGAGGAACTGGTGGACCAGGTAGCCGTTCGCGCCGTGGATCTCCACCCCGTCGAACCCGGCCTCGACGGCGTTGTGGGCCGCGTTGGCGAAGTCGGCGATCGTCTGCCGGATCTCCGCCTCGCTCAGCTCCTTCGGCGTCACGAAGTCCTTCGGGCCCTCGTGGGTGAACACCTGGCCCCTGGCGGCCACCGGCGACGGCGCGACCGGCACCAGGCCCTCAGGCAGCAGGCTCGGGTGGCCGATCCGCCCGGTGTGCATCAGCTGCGCGAAGACCACTCCGCCCTCGCGGTGCACGGCATCGGTCACCCTCCGCCACGCCGCCACCTGCCCGGCCGTGTGCAGACCGGGGGTGTCGGGGTAGCCCTGCCCGACCGGCGAGGGCTGGACGCCCTCGGTGACGATCAGCCCGGCGCCGGCGCGCTGCGCGTAGTACGTCGCCATCAGCTCGGTCGGCTCCGAGCCGGGGCCATAGGCGCGGCTGCGGGTCATCGGCGCCATCGCGACGCGGTTGGCCAGGCGCTTGCCGCCCAGGTTGATCGGATCGAACGCAGTGGTCACTTGCTCAAGCCCTTCGAACGGTTGGTTGTCGCGGTTCGGAGGTGTCCCCTCGGGTGGGTTCCGCCGCGACCTCAATCGGATTACCTGTTCGAACAGTAAATGACCTGAGAGCATCTCGGCAAACGGCTGTGGCGCCTGTCACATCGCATTGGAAGCCTTGCGGCCTGCGCCTGGCACGGGCGGCGTTTCTCGCCCGGACCGGCCAAGGGAGCGGGCACGGCGAAAGTCGAGGAGAGGTATCCTGTTCGAGCAATATTCACGAGAGCAGAGGAGAGCCCGCCCATGACGGAGTCCGCGGCCAACGCTGAGGGCCAGTGTCCGGCCCCGGCGAACAGCGCCATCCCCCTGCCCTCCGCCGCCAGTGGAGGACCGATCAGCCACGCGATCTTCCGGGTGGCCCGCACCCACCGCATGATCGCCGGACAGCTCCTGCGCCGCGTGGGCCTGCACCCCGGCCAGGAACTGGTGATGATGCAACTGTGGGAACTCGGAGCCCAGCGACAGGTCGACCTCGTCCGCCTGCTCGACTCCGACGCCGCCACCATGACCCGCACCATCCGACGCCTGGAGCACGCCGGGTTCGTACGCCGCTCGCCGTGCCCCGACGACAAGCGCGCCTCCATCATCGAGGCCACCACCGCCAGCCACGCGCTGCGCAAAGAAGTCGAGCAGCTGTGGCGCCAGCTCGAGGACGCCACCGTCGGCAACAGCACCGACGACGAGAAGGCCACCGTCCTGCACGCCCTGGAGGACATCGAGGAACGACTCACCCGCACCGCCGCCCAGCTCGGCACCTGACGGCGCTCAGCGCCGCGGAGATGATCGGCCCGCGTCCCACCCGCCCTCCCGCCGGGACGCTGCGACGTCATCCGGACGGCCAGTGCTCGGCCGGGAGCTCGGTTGTGACACACGATGGTTAGAGCCGTGCGCGGCGGGCAAAGCTGATGCAGGCAGCACGGGACCGAGGGGGACGGATCTGATGCCCACAGCCATGCCGTCGGGCGCTCCGGACAGACGCGCCGGGCCAGGGCCCGGCGTCCCGGTCGAGCCGCGGGGAACTCCCGCCGAACGCGCCGCTCCGCGAAGGTCCCGGATCGGTCTGGCGGCGCAGTTCGTTCTGCAGTTCGTCTACATTCCGCTGGGGATGCTGGTGGCGATCGGGCTTGTGGCCCTGCCGTTCTGGGACGCCGCCACCAGCGGTGGCGGTGGCGGTGGCGGTGGCGGAAATGATCTCGAGGATCTGGCCCAGATCATCGGCGGGTTGGCGGGGAGCGCGATCTCCTGGCGGCGCCTGCGCATCGAGTGGAACGGCAGGCCCGAGGAGTGGGAGACCTTCATCGAAGGGCTTTTGACGAAGCGTTTCTCCAGGGCCGAGCGGAAGAGCGGCTGGGAGCCCCACGAGCTGCCGCCCAGCGGCGTGCGCCGGGCGGTCACGCACCTGTGGCTCCATCACCACCACGGCCTGACCCCGACCCGGGTCGAGCAACTGGCCGAGCGGCACGGCTGGTCGGTGGACTGGGCGAAGAGCACGGTGGTGAAGGGAGAGCTGCGCTTCTTCCGCCTCATTCCACCCCCGGAGCACGTCGACGTGCCCGATCCCCACGGGCCGCCGCCCGCGACCGGCTCGCCGTGGGGTCCGATGCGCTGCCGTGTGGTGATTCCGCTGCTCACCCTCCTTCTCATGCCGCGGGTGCGCTTCCTGGAACTCCGCCGCAGTCCGGACGCGTACGTGCGCCACCTGCGCGAGCACCTGAAGAAACTCTTCCGGGCCGAGTTGGCGCGCGAGCGCGGGAAGAACGCCTACCGGGCCGACTCGACGGGCCGAATCCTGCGCCGGGTCAGCGTCGGGACCCGGCACTTCCGGGGCGCGGGCGCCGGGGCCGTCCTCCGGGTGGCCCTCGAACAGGGCTGGCGGCTCGACCGTTCGTATCCCGCCGATCCACGGGATACCGTTCATCTCTGCCGCCTGAACGATGGGGGCCGCCGGACACGCTGACACCGCTGCGCGTACGGGGTGCCGAGGACCCATTCGGCCCCTCGGCACCCCACGCGTCATCCACCGCGAGTGCGCGGGTCAGAACCACTCGGGCCGGCAGTCCGCCTCCGTCCTGGCCCTTACCTGACCGCGACCTTCACCGCCCGTGGGCGGCGGGGAGGGCCACCACACCCTCGTCGAGCAGGCGGCCGATCTCGGCCTGGGTGACACCGAGGAGGTCGCAGAGGACCTCCTCGGTGTGCTCCCCCAGCAGCGGGGCGGTGGCGGTCCGGCCGTAGGCACCGCCGAGCCGCAGGGGCGAGCGGGCGGAGACCACCCGTCCAATGCCGGGCTGCTCCACCCAGTCCACCACGGTCGGCTCCTCCGCCCTCCGGTGGGCCTCGACGACCTCCGGCATGCCGCGGTAGGGGCCCCACAGGACTCTGGCCTCGTCCAGTTCCTTGGCCACCACGTCCAGCGGGCGGGACTCGAACCACGGCCGGAGGATCGCTGCGATCGTCTCCCGCAGGCGGTAGCGCTCCTTCTCCTGGGAGAGGTCGGCGCCCAGGGCCTGCTCCATCGACTGGAAGGTCTCCGTCGTCGCGGTAACCTGCTGCAGCGCCTGCCACTGGGCCTCGGTCAATGCGACCACCATGACGCGACCGCCGTCGCTGGCGGCGAAGTCGACGCCAAAGGACCCGTACATGTGGTTGCCGTGCCGGGGCCGCTCGGCTCCGCGCTGCTCCGCCTCCGCGAGCCAGCCCAGGTTGGCGACGCCCGCGGTGGCCACGTCGGACAGCGCCAGTTCGATGTACTCGCCCTCGCCGGTCAGCGCCCGGCGGTGCAGGGCCGCCAGGACGCCGGTCGCGGCGGTCATGCCGGCCAGCAGGTCCCAGGCGGGCAGGACGTGGTTGACCGGGACCGCGGACGACTCCGGCCCGGTGATGGTCGCCACGCCCACCTCGGCGTTGACCGTGTAGTCGACGGCCGGCCGGCCGTCGGAGTGGCCCTGGATGTGCAGGTGGATCATGTCCGCGCGGCGGGTCGACAGCGTCTCGTAAGAGAGCTTGCCGCGGCCCACGCCGTTGTCGACGAAGACGCCGTTGCCCGGGCCCGGGCGGGTGGCCAGGGCGATGACCAGCTCCCGGCCCTGCGGGGAGCGCAGGTTCACGGCGACGGAGCGCTTGTACTTGTTGAGCGCCGTCCAGTACAGGCTGGAGCCGTCGGGTGTCACCGGCCAGCGGTTGTGGTCCGAGCCGCCGCCGATCGGGTCCACACGGATCACCTGGGCGCCAAGTTGGGCGAGCGCCATGCAGCCTGACGGGCCGGCCACGAAGCTCGCGCATTCCACCACTTCCAGGCCGTCGAGGGGCAGGTCCGGGGCGGTGGCCACCGGCCCGGTGGGAAGCGGGTTCATCGAGGGTTCTTCCTTCCATGACAGGGAGTCGATGACGGGTGGTTCGTGACGGGTGGTTGGTGACGAGCGAATGTGGGTGGTTCGGGCCGGGCCAGGATCAGACCGTGGCGGGCTGGTCCTTGGCGGCGCCCTCCGTCTTCTCCAGCTCGCGCTGGGCCCACCGCACCGCCGCCGGGACGGCCAGGCCGGTCAGCGCGAAGACGGCGCCGAGCACCCACCAGCCGGGCGTCCCCCAGGTCACGCACAGGGCGATGACCAGCGCGGGGCCGATCGTCACACCCAGGCCGAGGCCCATCCCGAACAGGCCCTGGTACTGGCCCACGGCCTCGGCAGGCGCGAGCGAGAAGGACAGCTCGAAGCCCCCGGCCGCGTGCCAGATCTCGCCGACGGTGTGCACCACCACCGCGCCCAGCAGCAGGGCGAGCCCGACCCAGGTGGGTACCGCGGGCATCAGCGAGATCGCCCCGCACGAGATCAGGAACGCGAAGCCGGCTCGCCGGAAGGCGACCGCACCGGCACGCGGGGTGTCGATGCCCTTGCTCGCCCGTACCTGAAGGGACACCACGATCGCCGTGTTCACCAGCATCACCGCCGAGACCGACCAGCGCGGCACGGAGGCCTGGTCGAGCAGCCACAACGGCACCGCCGCGGTGAGCACCCGGTACTGAACCGCCATCACCCCGTCGAGGACGGTGACCAGCACGTACGGGCGGTCCCGCAGGGCGACCCACCGCGGCCCGGAGCCCGAACGCGTCGGGGGCACGATGGGCAGCCGCATCACCAGGGCTGCGCAGGCCAGCGCGCAGACGGCGCTGCCGCCGATCAGCAGCAGGTAGGCCCGCGCCGTGCCGACCTGCGCCCCCCAGCCCGCCAGCAGCGCGCCGACCGCGATGCCGGCGTTGGTGACCGAGCGCAGGTAGGCACGGAACTCGGCAGGCCGCTCCCCGCCGTACTCCTTGATCAGCGGACCGCGGGCCGCGGGCCCCGCCGACTGGGCGACGGCGGCCAACGCGGCGAAGAGGAGGAACAGCCCGAAGCCGTCCGCCAGACAGAGCCCGCCCATGGCGGCGGCCCACAGCACGAGGGTCGCCACGTACACCCCGCGGGCTCCGTGCCGGTCCGCCAGATGCCCGACGGGCACGCCGACGGCGAGGGACACCCCGCCAGCCACGCTCAGGCCGATCCCGACCTGGGACGCGGGCAGATCCACGACGCGGGTGAAGTACAGCACGCCCGCGGTGAGGTAGATGCCGTAGCCGACCGTGTAGACCAGCGTCGCGACCGCCAGCACGCGGCGCGGACCCCGGTCAGGCCGCAGGGCCGTCATGCTCTTCCTCCGGTACGACGGTGAACCGGACCGAGTCGCACAGCTCCAGCGCCAGGTTCCTGGCCTGTTCCGGGGTGTCCGCGCCGACCACGACGAGCCCGATCCGGTCGCTGGACCGGTGCAGCGGGCGGATCAAGTCCCCAACCTCGGCGTGCAGTTCGGCGTGCAGCACGGCCGGGTGCGCGGTGACCTCGGCCCAGCCCTCGACGGCGACCAGGCGGCCGGGGGGCGGGGTCAGGTAGCGGACGGCCGCACCCCCCGTCGGCTCCAGGAGCCCGTGGCTCTGCGGGCGGTCCAGCAGGTCGTCGTAGATGAGCCCGTACAACTCCAGGCCGGGGATGGCGTGTTCGAGCATCCGGTGGATCCAGTCGCCGCCGACCCGCCCGTGCACCTCGCCGAGCACGACCCCGCGCGCGGTGAGCCACAGTTCGACGTGGAAGGCGCCGGTCCGCAGGCCGAGCGTGGTCAGCGCGGAGGTGACCTGGTGGACGATCTCGCGCTGGTCGTGCTCCGGCAGCGGGGCGGGCAGGATGTGCCCCACCTCGACGAAGTACGGCGGCGGCACCGTCTCCTTGGCGGTGATGCCAAGCACCGTGGGCTTTCCGCCCAGGAACACGCCCTCAACGCTGAACTCGGGGCCGTCGACGAACTCCTCGACCAGGAAGGGCTCGGTGGTGGGCAGCAGCGTCATGGCGGCGGGTAGCTCGCCGATGCCGGAGACCCGGCTCACCCCGATGCTGCCCATCGCGTCGCGCGGCTTGACGATCCACGGACCGGTGCTCTCCCGGAGGAAGGCCTGCGCTTCGGCGAGGTTAGCGCACAGGCAGACCGCCGGCTGGGTGAAGCCGGCCGCGGCCAGGGCGGCTCGGCAGGCGTCCTTGGTGCGCACCTGCCGGATCGCGGCGGGCGGGTTGCCCGGCAGCCCGAGGGCGGCCGCGGTCTCGGCCGAGGTGACCTGGGCCATCTCCTGAAGTGCGTAGACCGCCTCGAAGCGCTCGCCCTCGGCGGCCTTGCGCAGCGCCCAGTCGACCGTCGCCTCCGGGCTGGTGAAGTCGACGACCGAGGTCTCGTCGGTCCTTGCGTTCACGTCCGGCGTCGCGGCGATGACGTCGGCGTGGTTCACGGTGTGGACGCGGATACCGCGGGACGCAGCCTGGTCCAGGGCGTGCAGTGCCATGTCGACGCTGACCGTCATCGCCCTGGCCCCACCGACCAGCAGCAGCGTCGGCCGGTTTGCTTCGCCTGCCATGTAAGGAGTCCTCCATCGTTGGTCATTGGCCGTTGGTCGTTGCTCGTTGGGCGCGGTGAGCGCGGTGGTCAGGCGTGCCGGTCCTGCAGCGTCTTCAGCAGCGAGCAGAACTCCTGGATCTCGGCCGTGGCCATGTTGGCGCGCAGCATCAGGCGCAGGCCCGCGTTGCCGCGGCCGATGATCGGGAAGAAGATCGGCGAGGCGTAGAAGCCGTTGGCGAAGAGGTCCTGGGCCATGCGGACCGTCGCGTCCTCGGAGCCGATCTTGACGAAGCGGATCGGCAGCCCGTCGTGGCGCTGCACGGTGTCGACGTGACTGTCAAAGAGGTCCTCGTTCTCCTTCAACCGGCTTTGCAGCACGGTGAGTTCGTCGGTCCGGTGCAGCTCGGCCGAGGCCAGGATGGCGCCCAGGCCCGCGGTGTTGATCCGCTGCGACCACATCAGCGGGCCGCCGTTGCGCAGCGCGAGGTCGCGGCGCTCCTTCGACCGCCCCTTGCGACCGAGGAAGACCGCGCCGCCCGACGCGCCGAAGCCCTTGTTGAGGGAGGTGATGATGAGGGTGCGGTCGTTGATCTCGCCCATCTCCTCCAGGACCAGACCCCGTCCGTTGGCCCCGAGGGTGGAGGTGCCGTGCGCCTCGTCGAAGAAGAGGAAGAGCCCGTACTGGTCCTGGAGGCGCAGGAGTTCGGTGACCGGCGCCTGGCCGCCGGTGCTGTAGACGCCGTCAGCGACGTAGGCGACAAGCGGGTGCTGCTTGCAGAGGTCCTCCAGCGCGTCGATGTCGTTGTGCGCGATGGTCACGACCTCGGTCTCGTCCCCGACGGCGGCCTTCATCGCGTTGAGGCAGAAGTGCGCGTTCTTGTCGAAGACCATCAACGGCGGCTGGTTGTCGGTGAACAGGCCGGACGCCAGGAGCGGCAGGGAGCACCACGCGGCCGCGGCGGCGGAGGCGACGGTGACGGCCTCCACGTCGAAGAGGTCGGACAGCGCGGCCTCGGCGTCCTCCAGCACGGAGAAGCGGACCCGGCTGCGCGCGGTGGAGGTGTTAAGGGCGCCCACCGACAGGACCGTCTCGGCGGCCGCCCGCACCAGCGCCGGGTGGGCGTCCAGGCCGAGGTAGGAATAGGAGGACATATTCACGAACTCGTGGCCGTCGGCCCGCGTCCGGTGCTGTCCGGGGCCGAGGCCGTCCACGACGATGTCGAGCAGCCCGGCCTGGCTCATGACGTCCCAGAATGCGGTGCTGATCTGCGCGGACTTCTTGATGTTCTGGTAGGCATGCATGCCCGGGAAACCCCTATTCGAAAGGTCGAGTCAGCTGGCTGGAAATAGCACAAGAAGGCAGCCTGATTCCCATCTGAAATTCAGGAAAGACCAAGTAAAGCCGCCGCCGAGGTCGGGTCAAGTGAATTTTTAGGAACAGCCCGAGGAATATGTTAAATCGCGTCGGGCCGCCACTGGAAAATGCCAGTGGACGGCGCGCGACGGTCGCCAGCGAGGGCATCCGCGGCTGTTTCCGGCGGGACGACAGGAAGGCCGGTCAGTCGGCGACCGCACCGCCACCGATGGCATTTGACCTGCATGAACGACAGCAACAGTGCATCTCTCGGCGGGCGCCCGGAGATCGCGGCGGCCCGTCGGGCAAAATTGGGGATATTCTCATATGTGCTGACACGATCATTCACTTCCGGGTTCGCGGAAATCTCGGAGCGCATCGACCGAGGCTTGTGGCGACGGCCTTTTGGCGGTGCATTTTATGGCAGCACAACAGCACCCTGGAGAATGTCTGGTCTCCCGGCCGAACTGGCCCTGCCACTCGAAAAAGCTTGGAAAGCATCGACCCGTCCGGGCCGCGTTGATCATCTTGCCTAAATGAACCTAGCCAGGCGGCATGGCCACGTCAAGATGCTTTTTCTGAATTTCAGGTTGCTCTTACCCGGCGCGGTCTCCGCACGATTGCGGCCGAACACGGAGCAACCCGGACGTGAAGCCGCCGGAGCGGACGCCGGTCAGAACTGATCGGAGCCGGGGACCGGGTCGAGGCTCAAGGGCGACATCGGCGACCGGGCTGGTCCGGCTGCGCGGGCACCGTCTTCCACACGACGCCACACCCCCGACGGGCTCCGCGGTTGGCAAGCGGTGCGCTCTCCACGGCCCCGTCCTCTGGGGCGAACGTTCGCTGCTGCCCCATCCTCACCCCCCGTTCCAGCCGCGGCGCTTCCTCCCCGCGCCCGGCCGTTCCCGTTTCGGGCGGTAGCCTGACGTCAGACCATCTGATCTGTCAATGACCGATCGCACAGTGTCGAGGCTCACGCCGGCCCGCGCGGAGAACGGTGGACACACCCGGTACCTGACGGTAACTTAGCTGGCCGTAACGGCTTGACCACCGAGACGTCGGCGAACTCAAAGTTGAAAGGTGGCCCTGGCAGCAGCTGGGCTGCCGGCAGCGAGCGCCTCATCGCACGGACTCATCGCCCGTACGCGCCCGCGTCGTGACGCGGGCTTCCGGAACCAGGCTGGGTGGAGGTTCTTGGAGTCGAAGCCGGACCGACCGCGCCGGGGCGGCTTCCGGCGCCCGCCCCTGCTGCTCGCCGGACCCGAATAGTTCATGGACACCCGCACGAGCACGGGCACAGAGTCCCGCCTCAAGATCACCTGGGAGGACACATGACGGACGACGCCCGGCCCCCGGCCCGCCCCGGCCGCCCACCTGGTACCCGCGCCGACGAGGCCGGCCTCACCGAGCGCCAGCGCCGCGTGATCGAGGTCATCCGCGATTCCGTCCAACGCCGCGGCTACCCGCCGTCCATGCGCGAGATCGGCCAGGCCGTGGACCTGTCCAGCACCTCCTCCGTCGCGCACCAGCTGGTGGCCCTGGAGCGCAAGCTCGTGGTCCGACGGGACCCGAACCGGCCCCGTGCGTACACCATCTCGGCTCACCGGCTCGCAGCGCTGGACGAGGTCACAACTCCGACGACAGTCGGCCCGTCCACCTCCTACGTGCCGCTGGTCGGCCGAATCGCCGCCGGCGGCCCGATCCTGGCCGAGCAGACGGTCGAGGACGTCTGGCGGGCTGGGGCGCAGGCGGCCCCAGGAAGCCGCCAAGCCGCCCCCGGGGCCAGCTCTCGGCGGGATGCGGTGGAATGGTCGCGTGACCGCACACGATGTGGCCCGGGCTCTGCCGGGCATCGACGACCTTCGCGACCACTGCCGCAGCCTCGCGATGCTGGACGCCGTGCTCAGCCCGGAGTGGGACTCTCGGTTCTACTCCTTCGACGCACACTGGGACGAGAGTGAGCAGATGGCGTCGATGCGCGACGGGATGGGCACGGAGTACGCGATCGTGTTCTCGGCCGCCGGGGCCTACGTTCGGGGCTTCGACCACGAATCCCTCATGAGTCCGTGGGCCCGGATGAGCATCCCGACGGTGTGGCCTGGCGTCCTGGACGACGTGCCGGACGTCTTCCGTACATACGTCACCGAACCCGCGTTCTGCGACGAAGACGGAGTACCCACCGTCACGTGCTGCCTATGGCGGGGGGTGACCGATACCGCCTGGCAAACCGGAGTCATCACCTTTCCCGAGGACGGCGACGGCGACCCGGACGGTGCGAACGTCCTCTTCGAGCTCCTCGTCGATCGCTCGCCGGAAGCCTACGCGGCGTGGGCGTCCGAGTATTACGAGACACCCGTCGACGTCGAGGCCGTGCGTGCGGACTCCTCCACACGGCCGTCTGGCCGCACCGTTCCTCGGCCGCGGCGGACGCGGCGCGGGCGCAGGCGGGCAGAGACGGCCCGGGGCACTTCTCGGCGGTCCTCGGCCCGGCCAGGTCAGCGCCGGTCGAGCCCGAGCGCGGTGAGCCGCTCCAGCTGTTCAGCGGCCGTTTGCCCTGGCTCCCGCTTTCGTGGCCTGCCGGAGGCTGTCGCGTTGGGGGCTGTCGCGTGCTGTGACCTGGGCGGATAGGTGCTTTCCCCCGTGTGTGGTCCGGGCGCGACAGCTGGACGCGACAGGGGCCCTGGGTGTGGCCGCGGGCCGGGTCGCGTTGTGCTGTGACAGCGGAACTTGACCGTTTGCCACTGAAGGTTGACGACCGATGGTTCGTGCCACCGAAGGTTGATCGGGCCGTCGGGAACCGAATGGTGTGCGGCCTGCAGGGGCCTGGCAGGATCGCCGAATGCACCGCTTCCAATTCCGCGGCTTCCGGACCGTGACCTGGCTCCTGCTCCTCATCTGCGGAGGCGTTTTCGGCTTCGTGAAGGACAACCGGCCTCAGTACGCGGGCGCCGCCGTAGGCGCCCTCTGCGTCGCCTTCGTCCTGTACGTCCTGTCCGAGCTGTGGCAGCCCGAGAACGTCCGGACGGACACTGGCGCGGCCGCCACCGCGAAGCCCACCCCGGTGGTGACACCGGCCGCGACCGCCGGCGGAACGGCGAGCGAGCCGGACGAGCCCACGGACTGTCAGGACCTGGAGCTCTGTGACTTCTGCGGCAGATGGGAGGCCAGGACCGCGTGCGGCAGGGGCCTCGACTTGCCCGAGGGCTGGGTGGCCCTGGAGATCGACCGCCGGGGCGCCCAGGTGCTCTACCGCACGTACTGCTCCGAGGACCACATGCGTCTGGATCTCGCAGGCCCGCTTCCCGTTCCGGAACCCTTCCGGGATGAGCCGTGGGACAGGGCTCATCGGACCGTCGGTGACCGTCTGGCCGGCCTCGCGTTGCGCGTGGGACTGTGGCTCGTGGGCGGCTTCCTGTTGCTTGGATGCGTGCGCGGTACGGTTTCTGGTCGGTGACGGTGTGCAGATACCGTGCGTCGAAGGAACCACGGTGGTACAACCAGGTATGTATGCAGCCCGAGAGCCTGACGTCGAGCATTGCAAGTGCGACCCTGCAGGCCCAACTCGACCGTGATCTCGGCGACGGTGTTCTCGGACACCTGCCAGCCCTCCGCCCACAGGTCGAGCGTGATCCTCGGAGAGCCGTAGGTGTCGCCGGACGCGGCAAAGAAGTGCCTTATCCGATCTGCCAGTTCAGCGCTCCGTACCTCGCGGGGGGTCCGCTGGGCCGGGCGGTTGCGCCACTTGTAGAACCAGGACTCGGACACCCCGAGGGCCCGGCAGGCGATCGTGTGCGGGATGCCGTGCTCGGTCCTCTGGTCGGCGATGAATCCCGCAACCGTCACTTCATCGCCTCCCGATGGTGGTCGAGCGGGCGCGGGAGATCGGGGACGGCTACGACACCGAGGTCACGCTCCGGCAAGTCCACTACCGACCCTGATCCCGAACACGCCGTCCGCGTACCGGCACCTGTCCTCACACCTGGCCGCCGCCCGCCGCGCCGGATCGTTTCCGGACCTGGTCGACACCGTGCGCGCCGTCCACGTGCCGCCGGCCTGGTCCGGGCCGCGCCAGCTCCTCGCCCAGACGCCCGGCATGTTCCGCCTGGACCGCACCCTCGGCCAGGACACCGCGCTGTACGTCGCCGCCGAGAAGGACATTCTGCGGCGGCACTACAACCGTCCGCGCGAACCCGAGGGAGCGCACCGCCCTTCCGTCGAGGACGAGGAAGCCCTGGCCGAAGCCGCCCGTGCCCGCGAGCTCAAGGCCGGCGTCGTCAACGCTTCGTAAGCTGGGCGCATGGCATGGGATACCGCGAAGACCAAGAGGCTGTTGCTCGACGCCGCCGTGGACGAGTTCGCCACGTACGGGCCCGAGGGTGCGCGGATCGACCGCATCGCGGCCGCGGCCGGGGTCAACAAGGAGCGGATCTACCCCTACTTCGGCGGTAAGCGGCAGTTGTTCGCCGCAGTGGTGCAGCGCGAGCTGGAGCAGCTCGCCGCCGCCGTGCCGATGGAGGAGGCGGACGGACGGACGGTGGACCTTCCGGAGTACGCGGGCCGGGTGTTCGACTACCACCTCGCCCATCCGCACCTGCTACGCCTGTTGCAGTGGGAGTCGCTGTGCGGCGACGCCGCCGCTCCGGTCGCGGGCGAGGAGCGGCGGGCCGCCTACTACGCCGAGAAGGTCGCCACGGTCTCCCGTGCGAGCCGGGAGAGCGCGAACCCCGCGCAGGCCAAGGCGCAGCTTTCCCCCGAGGACCTGCTGTATGCCGTCGTCGCGCTCGCCGGCTGGCAGTTCGCCGCGCCCCAGCTCGCCCGGATGATCCTCGGTGAGGCGACCTGTGAGGATCCGGCCGCCCGGCGCGCCGCCGTCGTGGACATGGTGCGCAGGCTCGCGTTCTGACGCGACTCCGGGGACACATCTCCAACTGATGGGTTGGAAGTATGGGCCTGCTCGCGCTAGTGTCCAACTCACCAGTTGGAAATTCTCGGACAAGGAGCCCGACCATGACGGTCATGTCCGCACGCCCGAACGCCGCCCTCGTCCTCATCGAGTTCCAGCGCGAGTGGCTCGACCCCGATCACGGCCGCCTCAACCACCTCGTCGAGGACCGCGGCCTGCTCGACACCGCCGTACACGGCGCGGCCACCGCGCTGGCCGCCGCCCGTACGCACGGCGTTCCCGTCGTGCACGTGCCGCTCGTCCTCACTCCCGGCGCACCGGAGCTGGAGAGCTGGACCCCGGCGCGGCTCGGCCTTCGCGCGGCGATCCCCAAGGCCGGCACCTGGATCCAGGGCAGCACCGGCGTTGAATTCGCCAAGGCGTTCCAGCCCGCCCCCGGCGAACCGATCGTGCGCGGCCGCGCCGGCGCCAGCGCCTTCGCCGGCCCCTCCGACTTCGACCTGATCCTGCGCCGACTCGGCGTCACCGACCTGTACCTGGCAGGCTTCGCCACCCACGTGTGCGTCGAATCCACCCTGCGCGAGGCCCATGACCGCGGATACACCACCCACGTCATCCACGACGCCTGCGCGTCCTTCACCCGCGCCCAGCAGGAACACATCCGCGAGCACGTGATCCACCACTTCGGCGACGAGACCGACGCCGCCGCCTTCGCCGCCTCACTCGACGCCGTGGCCGCCGCACGATGATCGCGAGGAGTACGCCTCGGCCGGAGACGGCCCGAAGGGACAGCGCGGATTCCTCGCCCGTCTCCGACTGGTGTCGGCCATCCTGGGAACCGCCGCAGGACCGCCTCGAATTCCGCGATAGCCACCTCCGCCGAGACCTCCTGGCGCGGCGTTCTCAACCAACCTGGCAACACTGCGGCTCAGCTCAAGATTCACAGCGAAACTCGATGCGACAGGACACGGGTGTCCTGTCGCATGGAGGCTGTCGGATTCCCGACACTCGGTCTCGTTCGTGTCGGCCGGTGCTCGGTGCGGTGGCTCTTGAGCGGTGATGCCGTAGGCCGGCGGCCGACCGGGCCGTAAGGCCCCGCTGGCCTTCCGCCCGGACGGTGTGTCAGAGGATGGCGAGCCGGTCCACCAGTAGTTCCACCCGCCGCTCGGCTTCTGCCGGCGGGAGCCGTCCTGCCCGGGTCAGGGTGGCCAGCCCGTGCAGGGCCGCCCAGAACACCTCGGTGAACAGTCCCGGGTCAACGCCGTCCCCGGCGACCTCGCCGAGGCTTTCCAGCAGGGCGGCGAAGCCGTCCTTCAGCGGCTCGGGAGTGTCCTCGGCCGCGAAGGCCAGGCCGCCGTCGAGTTGGAACATGGCGTCGTAGACCGCCGGGTTACGCTCGGCGAAGTCGAGGTAGGTGCGGGCGAGGGCGGTAACCCGGGCGCGCGGGCTGTTCGCGCTGGAGGTCGCGACCCGCAGCGCTGCGGCCATCTCGGCGGCGCCTTCCAGGGCGACGGCGCCGATGATCTCGCGCTTGCCGCGGAAGTGGCTGTAGAGGACGGGCTGGCTGTATTCGATGCGCTCGGCGAGCCGACGGGTGGTGACCGCGTCCCAGCCCTGCTGCTCGGCGAGTTCGCGGGCCGTTGCCACGATGAGGCGCTCGCGGGCCGCCCGCTCGCGTTCCTTGCGTTCCTGTACCGACATGACTCGATCCTAGCATCGCTAGACAAGTGAGCGGCGACAGTACTAGCGTTACCTTGTCAGCTAGCAGCGCTAGTTCCCGGAGGGGTCGTCATGCTCAACGCACTCGAGGTCTTCACCACCGTGGTCGTCGGCCTGATGGTGGGGGTGGAGTTCTCCGTCGCCTTCGTCATGAACCCGATCTTCAACGGCCTCCCCGAGGACAGTGACCAACTCGCCCGCGCCCACGGGGGCCGGATACTCGGCGCCGTAATGCCGGTCTGGTACATCGGCTCGCTCGTCCTCGCCGCGGTCTGGGCCATCGCCGGATGGCACCACCACGGCACCGGCCTGGTCGTCACTGCCGGCGCACTGCTGATCCTCAGCGTGATCATGTCGATCCTGCTGCTCGTCCCGATCAACAACCGGGGCAAGACCTGGACCCCCGAGAACCGGCCCGCCGACTGGAAGGAGCAGATGAACCGCTGGGACCGCTACCACTACATCCGCGTCGCCGTCATCATCGCCGCCTTCGCCCTGCTGGTCGCCGCCCTCGCCTGAGCCCGCGGGCTGGCACGGCGCTAGTGCGGGTGACGGGCGTCGTTGGCATGGTGTGCGAGATATCAACGAGCTTGTGAGCGTGGTGTTTTCGGGGTTGTCGGCGCTGGTCATCGAGGATGTGGCGGACGAGGCGATTTGATCCGGGCGACGGCGCGGACCCGGGAGGCTCCAGTGCCGCGCCCCGTGTGCGGGACGCCGACAGGGCGGGCACAGGTTCCACGGGCGGAGCGCGCGGACATGCCGGTGGACGGACGGCGGGTCGTCGTCTCGGTGAGGTTGCGGCACCTGGTGCGCGCGGTGCTCGGCTGCGGGCGGCAGACGTTCCGCGAGCAGGTTCCCGGCTCGTGGCGCGCTACCAGCGCCGTACCAACCGCCTGGCCGACCAACTCGGATCTGCGGTCAAGGAGTTATCGGGCCGGGCGGGCGCCCGCCTCGCGTGCTGGCCTGCCGGATCTCCCGCTCCACCGTCCTGCGCATGCTCATACGCAGAGCACTGCCGCCGAGCGTCGCGCACCCCCCTACCGGCCCGTACCGCGACCACCTCCGAGCCCGTCGCGTCGCCGACCCGGCCGTCCCCGTCAAGCAGCTGTTCCGGGAGATCAAGGAACTGGGGTATACGGGCAGCCTCAACCTGCTCTACCGCCACATCACCCAGGGCCGGGCCGAGGGCGACAAGCCCGTCACCACCCCACAGCGCTTCGCCCACGCGCGGCGGAGACCGGGCCGATGATGTGACTCATCATTCTCGCCGGCTCGCGCGGGGCGCTGCGACACGTGAGGTTCTCATGACCTCGCTACCTCGAAATGATCGGGTCGAGGTCTTTAATTAATTGTGTTTTGTCATGATTTTTCGACAGGTGTCCTGTGGTGCTTGTGCGTTGTCGTTCGGGCGGTGCGGGGCACTCTGCTGTGAGGAGAGGTGAACCTGCGGATGAGTGCTCGCAAGCATGGACAGGGCGATCTGCCGTGGTGCCGGGTCAGCCGTCAGTTGCCCGCGGCCATGTCCAACAGGACCCTGGTCGGTGGGATGGCCCCGGTTGGTGCCGTCGTTGCGTCCGATCCGGCGGGCTCGGGTGGACGGCGTGGGGAGCGTGGTGTGGGGGCGGTGTCGGTGGGGGGCACTCTGCTGTCCGGTATGGCGCTGCTGGCGGCTGCGGCTCCACCGGTGGCCGCCGCGCCGGTGGAGGCCGTGCCGGTGCGGGCGCAGCAGGCTGATCCGTCGCAGACCTTCACCTTCACCGGCGCTTCGCAGACCTTGACGGTTCCGGCGGCGGCGGTGGTGACGATCATCGCGGACGGCGCGGGCGGCGCCGACAACACCGGCACCCCCTGTTCCGTCACGGGGACCGGTGGGACGGGGGCGCGGGTGGTGACCACCCTGCCGCAAACCGTCGCCCCGACGACCTTCACCGTCAACGTCGGCGGCACCGGCGGCAAAGGCTGCAACGGCACCGGGACGCCGGGTGCCGGCGGGTTCAACGGCGGCGCCCCAGGGGGGAGTTTCCCGGCCAGTGGTTTCCGTTTCGAAGGTCCGGGTGGGGGCGGGGCCTCCAGCGTCAGCACGGGCGGCTCCCTGCTGGTGGTCGCCGGGGGCGGCGGCGCCGCCGGCGGCACCGGAGCGGGCTCCACGGGGGGCAACGGAGGCAACGGCGGGACAACGCCGGATGCCACCGGCGGTACCGCGGGAAGTGCCACCGGCCCTGGGGCTTCGCCGGGGCAGGGCGGGGGCGGCGGCAGCACCAGCACCGGGGGTGCCGGCGGGGCCGCCGGCACCGTTCCATTCTGTGCGGTCACGAACGGCGGGCCGGGGAGCGGGTTCTCCGGTACCACGGTCGGGACCGGCGGCGCCGGCGGCAGCTTCGACGGCGGCTGTGCCGCCACTGCCATCAGTGGTGGCGGCGGCGGTGGGGGTGGGTACTTCGCCGGCGGGGGCGGCGGCAGCGGCGCCGTCAACAGCAGCGGCACCTCGGCGGGTGGGGGCGGGGGTGGTGGGGGCAGCAGCTTCGCCACCCCCACGGGTACCGGCACGTCCTATGCGCTGTCGACGATCGGGACGGCGAACCACAACGGCCAGGTGACCATCTCCTACACGGTCCCGTCCTTGACCATCACCAAGACCCACACCAGGCACTTCACCCAGGGGCGGGACGGCACCTACACCATCACCGTGGGCAACGCCGTCGGGGCCGCCCCGACCGACGGCACCACGATCACCGTGTACGACACCCTGCCCGCCGGGCTCAGGGTCGACAGCATCGGTGGCACGGGATGGAACTGCACCCCGAACATCCTCACCTGCACCCGTAGCGACATCCTCTCCGCCGGGAGCAGCTACCCTCCCATCACCCTGAAGGTCGACGTCTCCTGCGAGGCCCACGCCGAGGTGACGAACCGCGCCACCGCCCTCGGAGGTGGCGACACCACTAGCCACACCGCTGCTGACCCCACCAAGATCAAGCGCCACGAGCACGACGAGCGCTGCGAGCGCCACGAGCACTGGTAACCCAACCGACCTGTGCCCAACGGCGGGGCACGTCCATGAGGACGTGCCCCGCCGTTGGGCACGCGCTGCTGATCAGCGACGGGAGCTTCGCGAGCGCCAAAGCCGGCAGTGGTCCATCAGCGGAAGGAAACAGTCACACAGATCGTCCACCGGTCGGCCCACAAACCAGGACCGTCACAGCCCTGGACATGCCGATCCGGCGCAGTGCGGCCAGCCGGTCGGTGTGCCGGTCGCGATCGGCGTCGGCTCGAACTCGCCTGGGTGCTCGACACCTTGGCCCGTGACCTGCCCAGCAGTACGTCGACCCGCCCGGTGGCGGCGAGTACCTGCCGGCCCGCGCCCCGCACTGGTGGAACCGCCATCCCGGCGGGTGACACCGGCCCCGGCCGGGGTCGGGCCTACCAGGCCACCCCGAGGGTTCCAGCCGCCCGATCTGGGCTGAGCTTGTCCCGCTTGCCTCTGGTTGTTCAACCAGAGGCCCAGCGACGTCCCGTCCTACCTGCAGGCGTTCACCACCGAGGTCGAGCACGCGCTGCGGGCTGCTCGGCTTGCGCTGCAGGCCGTTGCGGAACGGAGCCGGAGTCAGGTGGCGTTGGCCAGGTCGATCGGCGTCGTGAGGAGGAACAGCCGGCCTGTCGTGGCGGCGGCGTGGAAGTCGAAGACGCTTGTGAAGGGGCCGGTGATCAGCAGTAGCGTGCGGTGTACGCGGATCGCGCGGCGCCATTCGCGGGTGGCGGCGACCTCGCCGTCGAACCAGGTCAGGCCGCCCGGCCGGTTGATGACCAGGTGGGATTCGTTCAGGACGGCGGACCAGGCGGGCTGAGGGTCGGCGGCCAGGGTGGGGGCGGTGTCGCGGTCGGCCCAGCCGTCTTCGAGGACCGGTCGGCGGCCGTGGGCGGCGGGGACGGCCAGGACCGGACGGTGGTCAGGCATTAGCTCAGGCCAGGGTCGGCCGCCTAACCCGGTGCTGCTGATCATCTCCATGCGCGGTCCCTTCCCACCGTCCGGGCCGATCATCCGGCCGTAGGATGAATCACATCATCGGCCGACCGCCGGGCGCGGGCGAATCCGCTGACGGGAAGGCCAAGGCGGTGGGAGAGTCGGGACGTCCGGACCAGACCCCTCGACTGGTCCGGGCCCCGGTCATTGGGACGGTTCCGAGAACGATCATCCGTCCCGTTGTGCCCGTGGGGCGGCGGCTGCCCCTGCCGGCGGGACCGGCGGGTGGGTGGTCCACCTGCTCATCAGCGTGATCGCAGCCCAGGTGATCAGCGGATCGGCCGCCTGTGGGGCCGCGAGATTTTTGAGTACCAGTACTCATGCGGGAGGTCGTCCGTGCTGGCGTAGTGGCACGCGTGAGCACAACGAAGTCGTCTCCCCCTGTGTCCGGCCCAACGGCACCCCCGGCCTGCCCCCGGCACCCTCTTCAGAGGCCGCACCCCGAACAGCCCGGCTGGTGGCCTGGGTCGACGAGGCCCGTCCCACCTCTCTACGGTCGCAGGCCGTGCATCAGGTTGGAGATGAGTCCGGCCACGAACTCTTCGGTGACGGGCTCGTCGGGGATCAGGAGCCGGTGGTAGCACGCGCCCCAGAGTTGGTCGACGACGATGCGCGGGTCTACGTCGGTGCGCAGCTGACCGCGTCGCTGGGCTCGTTGCAGGACGTCGACGGCCAGGCGGCGGCGAGGGCCGGAATAGTGCTCGCGGAAGGCGGTGGCGAGGTCCGGGTCGGTCTGTGCCGCGCCGACCAGTTCCGTGATGACCCGGCCGGCCGGGGTGCCGACCGTGAGGTGGACGAAGGCGCGCAGCTGGGCGAGCAGGTCGGCCTCGATGTCTCCGGTGTCGGGGAAGGCGAGGGTGTTCTCGACCGCGGTGAAGTATCCGTCGAGGGCGAGCGCGCCCTTTGAGGGCCACCACTTGTAGATCGACATCTTGCTGACGCCCGCCGTCGCGGCGACCCGCTCGATGGTGAAGCCTGTCATGCCTTCGCCGAACAGCAGCGTGCCGGCGGCGGAGAGGATGTCGCGGCGCACCTCGTCGGCCGGTCGCCTGCCCCGGCCGCGCCGCACGGGGGCGCCGCCCTCCGGGGTGGGGCTGGTGCTTGAACTCGGTGTCGATGCCCTGGTCACCGCAGTCTCCTCGGGTCGGTTCGTGTCTCCCTCCCAGATTATATGGACGCCGCGTCTACATTTCGCTAATATGGACGCGCCGTCCATTACTGGCCGGAGCGCCACCCGCCGGCAGAAGGAGCCTCGCCATGACCAACATCAACACCAGCACCGCCACCCCGCGCGTCGCCGTCGTCACCGGCGGGTCCGGCGGCATCGGCCGGGTCGCCGCCGAGCGCCTGGCCGCCGATGGCCTCGCCGTCGTCGTCTCCTACGCGGGCAACCCGGCGCACGCCGAGGACGCGGTGCGGGCGATCGAGAAGGCGGGCGGCACCGCCGCCGCCGTCAAGGCGGACGTCGCCGACGAGGCCGAGGTCGCCGCGCTGTTCGACGCGGCCGAGGAGCGCTTCGGTGGCGTCGACGTCGTGGTGCACGCGGCCGGGATCATGCTGCTCGCTCCGCTGGCCGAACTCGACCTCGCCGACTTCGACCGGATGCACCGCATCAACGTGCGCGGCACCTTCGTCGTCGGCCAGCAGGCCGCCCGCCGCGTTCGCTCCGGGGGTGCGATCGTCAACTTCTCCAGCTCGGTCACGAAGATCGCGCTGCCGAACTACGCCGCCTACGCCGCCACCAAGGGCGCCGTCGATGCCATGACGCTGATCCTCGCCAGGGAACTGCGCGGCCGCGACATCACCGTCAACGCCGTCGCCCCCGGCCCGACCGCGACCGCCCTGTTCCTGGACGGCAAGCCGGACGCCGTCGTCGAGCACCTGACGAAGATGTCGCCCCTGGAGCGGCTGGGCACCCCCGACGACATCGCCGAGGTCGTCTCCTTCCTGGCCGGCCCGGCCCGCTGGGTCAACGGCCAGGTCCTCTACGCCAACGGCGGCGTCATCTGAGCACCCGTCAACCCACCCCTTCCCAAACACTCGAAAGGAACGTGAACAGCATGTCCAGGACCGTTCTCATCACCGGCGCCTCCAGCGGCTTCGGCGCCATGACCGCACGCGCCCTCGCCGATGCCGGCCACCGCGTCTACGCCGGCATCCGCCACACCACCGGCCGCAACCGCCCCGCCGTCGCCGAGGCCGCCCGCTACGCCCACGAACACGGCGTCGACCTGCGCAGCGTCGAACTCGACGTCAGCGACCAGGCGTCCGTGGACGCGGCCATCGCCGCGATCGTCGCCGAGTCCGGCCGGATCGACGTGGTCGTGCACAACGCCGGCCACATGGTCCTCGGCCCGCTGGAAGCATTCACCCCCGAGCAACTGCACGAGGTCTTCGACGTCAACGCGGCCTCCACCCAGCGCGTCAACCGCGCCGTGCTGCCCCACCTGCGTCGGCAGGGCGACGGCCTGCTGGTGTGGGTCGGTTCGACCAGCACCCGCGGCGGAACCCCGCCCTACCTCGGCCCCTACTTCGCCGCCAAGGCCGCCATGGACTCCCTCGCCGTCACCTACGCCGCCGAGGTCGCCCGCTTCGGCATCGACACCACGATCGTCGTCCCCGGTGCCTTCACCTCCGGCACCAACCACTTCGCCCACTCCGGCCGCCCCGCCGACACCACCGTCGCCCAGGCCTACGAGACCCGCTACGCCGACCTGTCGGAGCAGGTCGGCGCCCGCCTCGCGGAGATCACCCCGCCCGACGCGGACCCGGCCGAGGTCGCCGCCGCGATCGTCAGCGTCGTCGACACCCCCAAGGGGCAGCGTCCCTTCCGCGTCCACATCGACCCCGTGGACGACGGCGCCGAGACCGTCAACCGCGTCGGCGACATGGTGCGCACCGCCTTCTACCACCGCATCGGCCTCGACGACCTGCTCGTACCGCACCTCGCCTGAGCCCGGCCCAGGACGATCGGTACAGCTGTCATCGCTGAGGTTGGAGGCCCGTGCCTGCCGCTGCGCCAGCGGCAGGCGGCCTACCTCGCCTCCCGTGCGGTCCGCTCGGTGCTGCTGTTCGGCCTCGGCGGTTTCGCTCAGCGCCCGCGCCTGGTGTCCGGCACCACGCCGGAGGGGGAAGCGCTGCCGGCCGGGGTGGAGATCCTCGGCCAGGACAGCGAGGTGGTGACCTGGCAGCGGCACGCCGAGTTCTCCCGCGACCCGTACGCCCACCCGGAGCGGGCGGGATCGCTTACCGGGGTCGGGCGAGGATCGGGGTGACGCACAGGCTGGTCTGGGCGGCCGTGCCGAGGTAGGGGAGCCCGGTGCGGCGCAGTGCGGAGTGGTAGGCGTCGCGTTCACGGGCGTTGGCGAAGTGCCGTTGGTGGCGTGGGGTCGGCTGGGGGTGCGTCACGGTGAGACCGTGTTCGGTGAGGCAGTCCTCCACCTCCGTGGTCGACGAGCCGTAGATCGGCCAGCCCAGGACGACGGGTGCCGGGTCCTGCAGCGTCAGGATCCGGTCGAAGGTCGTGGCGCCCAGGTAGCTGAATGCGCCGGTCGCCAGCACCAGATCCGCTCCCGCGAGCGCTTGGGCTTCGTGGTCGGCGGGGTCGGCGTGTTCGAGGTCGGTGGTCACGGCGGCGTCGATGAGCCCGGTCGCGAGAGCATAGGCGATCGCCGGATGTGACACGTCGACGCCGACCACGGTGAGGTCGGGGTCGACGGTGCCGGCCTTGACGCACGCGGCGTCCTGGGCGATCTCCTCGCCAGGTTTGCGCGTTGTGTCGCTTGGGGCGAGACAGCGCTGCGCGAGATCGGTGAACGTCAGGCCGCACTTGAGCAGGGCGCTGTTGATCCCGTAGCTGCAGGCCAGGTCGATGACCTTCAGCTGCTGGCGGCCCGTGCGCTGCCGCATGTCGGCGACGACGGCGGGCAGCAGGTTGGCGCAGAAGTCAGGCATGCGGTACCGCAACGGCGCCAGAGTGCGGAAGTACTCGTCAGGGAGCGGCTGCTGATACACCGACTCGAACGACTGCTTGCCGAAGTCTTCCACACATCCTCCAGCCCGTCGCCCACCGCGCACGGGTCCTGGGCGGACCCGCTCGAAGTGCGCGGGAAGCGGAAAAGACACCGAGTTTGCCATGTCCACTTTCGCATGACCGTCCGTCGACCTCCAGCTCTCTCAATCGCGAGCCTCTGCCACAACCGCCAATACTTCACCTTCACAGCGCCCACCGGGGACTGCGCCGCCCCCCGAGCATGCGTCTCGTCGGCCGTGGCAAAGCGGTGCGTCGGTCCTCGGGGCGGTGGCTCAGGGGATGAAGCGCGCCCCCAGCAGCCCCCGGTCAGCCTCTGCCACGGCGCGCCATACCGGGGGGCTCCGTCGGGAAGCGCGTCGGTGTCGGCCTGGTCGCCCTCGTTGCGAGGGCAGTGGCCGGGAGTCGCTGGGCCTGGCGCAGGCTCCGGGTGCTCCAGGTGAAGGGCGCGCTCGATCGCGGGGAGTGCGTGAACGCCCGGGGCGCGAACGCCCGCGCCGCCCAGGACTTGGGCCCGCTGGTGCTGCCCGCCCCGACCGATCGGGAGCTCGGCAGCCTGCCAGGGGTGAGCCGCGCGCCGTGTCGGCCGCGTGGGTCGGTGTTGGCGCGTCCAGCGAGCTTGCGGTGTGCTCGGCGTGCACTCTAAACCAGGGGATCGGGAGAAGAGAGTCGGCCCTGGCGGCAGGGGGGCCTGTCTGGGCGGAGCGATCGAACGGCAGGCTGGATTCGTGCGATGGCGAAAGGGAATGCATCGGACCGGGGGCCCGGCCGAGGAAGGAGCGTTCCCGACCGCCAGGACATTGTTCGTCCTCCTCACCGCCGAGAACGTTCTCATCAACTACACCTCGACCGCGATGAACGTGGCGTTGTCGGCGCTCGTCGGGGACCTGCACACCACGCTGACCGGCGTGCAGTCGGCGATTTCGCTGTACGCCCTGGTGGTCGCCGCGTTCCTGATCACCGGAAGCAAGTTCGGCGCACGCCACGGATACCGGCGGACCTTCGTCCTCGGTGGCGGGATCTTCGCCCTTGGAGCGCTGATCACCACCTTCGCCCCGAGCCTGCTGTTCATGCTGCTCGGCTGGTCTCTGTTCCAGGGGCTCGGCGTCGCGCTGATGCTTCCGGCGCTGCTGGCGATGCTCACCGCGGCCTTCACCGGGGCCGTCCGCACCAAGGCGCTGTCCATGCTGGCCATGACGTCCGGAATCGGGGCGGCGGCCGGTCCCGTCCTGGGCGGTCTCATCACCAACTATCTGAACTGGCGCGTGTCGTTCCTCCTGGAAGTCGTGGTCACCCTGGCCGTGTCATGGTTCATCCGGCGCACGGCCGATGCCGGACGATTGCCGGTACGCACCGGACCGCGCTTCGATGTCCTTGGGGTAGTGCTGTCCGCGACCGGACTGGCTCTGCTCGTCGTCGCGAGCCTGTTCGCGGGGCGGTACGGCCTGCTCAGGGCCCGGCAGGACTTCGTGGTGCTCGGCCACACGCTGCTGGGACGTGGTGGTCTGTCACCCGTTCCCGTCCTGTCGGGCATGGGGCTGGTGGTGATGGCCGCCTTCGCAGGGTGGGAACGACACCTCGTCAGAAGCGGCAGGGATCCGCTGGTACGGGTGTCGGTGCTGCGCGACCGCACCATCCGAGACGGGACTTCGACCCAGCTGATGCAGATCCTGGTGCCCAACGGCGCGCTCTTCCTGGTACCGGTCTTCCTGCAGACGACCCTTGGATTCGACGCGCTGCGTTGCGGAATCGTGCTGCTTCCGACCTCCGTGGGGCTGATGATGGCCGCCGTGCCGACCGCCCGGCGCATCGGGTGCGGGCGGATGACCCACCGTGCTGCCGCGATGGGGGCGTTCGTCTTCATGGCCGTCGGCTGTGGCGCTGTCGCCGTCCTGTTCAGCCCTCATGCACAGGGCATGTCAGCCGTGGGCCTGGCACTCGCACCGGGCATTCTTCTCATCGGGCTCGGCCGGGGCATGGCCACGACGACCACCGACCTCGTCCAGTCGGCAGCTCCGCCGGATGAGGTGAGCGATGTGACGGGGCTCTCCCGCACGGCCGGCTATCTGGGAAGTTCGTTCGGAGTCGCAATCGCCGGTGCCTTGCTGACGCCGGCGCTGCTGTACACGTTCGAGGTCGGCGTGAACGACAGCAGCGTCCTGTCCACCGCTCAGAAGGAGCTGGTGACGAGGACGCTGGAGCAGCAGGTCCAGATCACCGCCGCGTCCGACGACGCCCTGAGAGCGAAGGTTACGTCACGGGGCATCACGGGGGCATCGGCCGACGAGCTGGTACGGATCAACGCACACGCCAGGGAGCAGGCGCTGACAGTGTCGGTCTCCGGCATGGCCGCGTTGTCCGTCGCCGGCTGGTTCGTGGCACGACGCATTCCTGTCCTCGCGTAGCTGTCTGGCAGTCATCTGTGCACTAATACTGCAACCGCACTTGATCATGGTTGACTTGGCGAGTGGTTGATCTTGGGGTGGGGCAGGTCGAGGAGTGGAAGGCGGCGCTGGCGGGGTTGCA
>NZ_JBSFJV010000082.1:0-33895 GCF_053598235.1 Kitasatospora sp. NPDC001159 | reverse complement strand
GCGAAGCCCTGGCTCAGGAAGAGCAGGTGGGCGGCCTGCACCAGGGCGTCCCGGGTCTGCTGCTTCTTGCGCTCCCGCAGTCCGGGCCGCGGGGCCGCCGCTCGGCGTTAGATTTGTGTCGTACTGACGAAAAGGGGAGAGCGATGGACGAGCAGAGCGATCAGGGGATCGCCGACGTGGCCGAGGAGTGGGAGGTCCGGGGCGGCGAGACGCCGTTCCAGGGCAAGGTCACCGGTGTGCGCAGCGAGGAGGTCCGGATGCCCGACGGCAGCTGGGCCCGCCGCGACTACCAGACCCACCCCGGCTCGGTCTCGGTGCTCGCCCTGGACGACAAACAGCGGGTGCTGATCCTGCGCCAGTACCGCCACCCGGTCCGCCAGCGGCTGTGGGAGCTGCCCGCCGGCCTGCTCGACGTGCCCGGCGAGAACCCGTGGCACGCCGCGCAGCGCGAGCTGTACGAGGAAGCGCACTGCAAGGCCGACACCTGGCGGATCCTCGCCGACTACTACACCTCCCCGGGCGGCACCGACGAGGCGCTGCGGATGTTCCTGGCCACCGACCTGTCGACCGCCGAGGGCGAGCGCTACGAGGCCGAGGGCGAGGAGCAGGAGATCGAGGTCGCCTGGGTGCCGGTGCCCGAGCTGATCCGGCTGATCCACGCCGGACAGCTGCACAACCCGACCCTGATCACCGGCACCCTCGCCGTGCACGCCGCGCTCACCGGCCCGGACGGCCTGGACGGACTGCGTCGGCCGGACTCGCCGTGGCCGGCCCGACCCTTCGAGGCGTGAGCGCGCCTCACGAGGCGGGCGCCCTTCCAAACGTGGGCGGACGACCCGGTTTGATGCCTTGGGGTGATTTGCCGGTTCGTACGACCGGATGTCACCTCGGCTGAGCCGGACGGTCGAACTACGCTTCGCAGACAGGGCGCCCGTGCCGGGCCGCCCTCCGCCGAGCTCCGGACGCTGACCAGCCGGACGCCGGACGCGGGATGACGTCGGGAGTGGCACGGGTGGCGAGGAAGACGGCGACGATGGACTCCGGCCCTGACACGCCCGCGAGCGCCGTGCCCGGTCTGGAACGGCTGCCGGCCGGGCCCGCGCTGTTCGCCGGGCGGCGCGCCGAACTGGCCGCGCTGCGGGCGGCCGCCACCCGCCGGGTGAGCGGCCGCTGCCCGGTGCTGGTGCTGGCCGGGCGCCCCGGCTCCGGCCGGACCGCGCTCGCCGCCCGCTTCGCCCGGACCGTCGCCGCCGACTACCCGGACGGCGTGCTGTTCGCCCGGCTGTCCGCGCCCGACGGCGGGCGGGTGCCGCCCGGCCGGGTCGCCCGGCTGCTGCTGGAGCAGCTCGACCCGCAGGCCGCCGTGCCGCTGTCGGGCGCGGTCGAGGACGGGCGGGACGAGCCGGGCTGCGTGGCACTGCGGGAGGCGCTGGCGGGGCTGCGGGTCCTGCTGGTGCTGGACGACGTGCGGGACGCCGGGCAGGTGTGGCCGCTGCTGGCCGACGAGCCCGGCTGCCTGGTGCTCGCCGCCACGGCCGGGCCGCTGACCGGGATCGAGGACATCGACCCGGTGATCCTCGGCGGGCTGGACCGGCAGGCCTCCCGCGAACTGCTGGCCGACCTGGTCGGCGGCACCCGGATCTCCTGCGACCCGGTCGGCGGGGCCGACCTGGCCGAGGCCTGCGCCGCCCGGCCGGCCGCGCTGCGGCTGATGGCGGGGTGGCTGCGCGGCAACCCGGAGATCGCGGTCACGGACGCGGCGCGGCAGCTCAACCTGGTGGTGGGGGAGGAGTCGGCGGCCGCGGGCGGCAAGGCGGGCAGGACCGGCAAGGTCGCGAAGGCGACCAGGGCCCCCGCCGGGGCGGTGAAGAAGAAGGAGAGCCCGCAGCGGTCGGCGGAGGGCAAGGCCGCGGATCCCGCCGCCGCGCCCGAGCCGGCTGGCGACCCGTCGACCTGGGTCAAGCCGGAGCCGGAGCCGGCCGAGCCGGTGCCCGTCCCCGACAACGACCCGCTGATCGGGGCGTTCACCCTGATCTACCGCACCCTGTCGCCCGCCCAGGCGCGGATGCTGCGCACCCTCACCCTGGCCCCGGCGCAGACCGCCGACCCGCGCACCGCCTCCGCCCTGGTCGGCTGCCCGGCGCCGGATGCCGCCGCGACGCTGGCCGCGCTGGCCGAACGGGAACTGCTCGGCGAGGAGGCGCCGGCCGTCGACGGCACCCCGCGCTACCGGGTGCCCGGGCGGCTCTACCCGCGGCTGGTCAAGCTGCGCGAGGAGGAGGACCGGCCCGCCGAGACCGAGCTCGCCCGGGCCAGGCTGCTGGAGCGGCTGGTCCGGCTCACCGAGTCGGCCCACGCCCTGCTCGACCCGGCGGGAGGCCCCGGTCCCGAGCCGCTGCCCGCCGCGCTGCGGCTGCGCTCGGCCGAGCACGCCCGGGGCTGGCTGCTCGGTGAGCGGGAGCTGCTGCTCGGCGCGGTGGCCGACGCGATCGGCCAGGGGAACCTGGACGGCTCGGCCGGGCGGCTGGTCACCGCGCTGCTGCGGTCGCTGCCGCTGACCGGCGTCGCCGCCCCCGCCGACCTCTACCGGCTGCACGAGCTGGTGCTCACCGTCGCCGAGCGCAACGGCCGTCCCCGTCGGGCCTCGGCCGCGCTGCTCAACCTGGGGGACCTGCAGGTCGCGGCGGGCCGCTGGGAGCAGGCCGCGGCCCACTACCGGGCCGCCCTGGAGCACGCCCGTACGGCCGCGGACGAACCGCTCTGCGCCCGGGCCCTGGAGGGTGCGGCCGGCTGCCACCGGGCGCTCGGCGACGCGGTGCGCGCCGCCGACTGGTACGGGCGGGCGCTCGGCCTGCGGCAGTCGCTGGGGGACCACGCGGCGGAGGCCCGGCTGCTGGCCCGGGTGGCTGAGGCGCACACCGCGCAGCGCCGCTTCGAGGAGGCCGACCGGGAGTACCGGGCGGCGCTCGCGGTGCTGCGCAGGATCGGCGACGAACGGGGCCGGGAGGCCGTCGGGGCGGCCCTCGCCGACCTGCGGGAACGCGTTGGGGCCGGGTGGTGAGGTCGGTTTCAGAGGTATTGTCGAAGGTGCCCGGTTGCGACGCCTTTGACAGGTAAGTTCCGACGGAAGCCTACGAACCTGCCAATGTGTTCGGCGAAATTATTCGATTTGGAAGGCTGACAGGCTGCCTGGGCTTCATTACACTCGAACTCAGTCGCGCAGCGATCCCCTGCCCCGGCCTGCCCGGAGGCTTCCCCACGTGCGCGTCGCCCACCGGTCTTCTCCGGTCGGGACCCCCATGGCAAGAGGACGTGTTTAGCCGTGAAGGTCGGCATCCCCCGCGAGGTCAAGAACCACGAGTACCGCGTGGCCATCACGCCCGCCGGCGTGCATGAGCTGGTCCGCAACGGACACGAGGTCTACATCGAGGACAACGCCGGTCTCGGCTCCTCGATCCCCAACGAGGAGTACGTGGCCGCCGGCGCCACCATCCTCCCCACCGCCGACGAGGTGTGGGCCACCGCCGACCTGCTGCTGAAGGTCAAGGAGCCCATCGCCTCGGAGTACCACCGGCTGCGCAAGGGCCAGACCCTCTTCACGTACCTGCACCTGGCGGCCGACCGGGCCGGCACCGACGCGCTGATCGCCTCGGGCACCACCGCCATCGCGTACGAGACCGTGCAGCTGGGCAACGGCGCGCTGCCGCTGCTCGCCCCGATGTCCGAGGTCGCGGGCCGCCTGGCCCCGCAGGTCGGCTCGTACCACCTGATGCGTCCGGCCGGCGGCCGCGGCGTGCTGCCCGGCGGCGTGCCCGGCACCCACCCGGCCAAGGCCGTCGTCATCGGCGGCGGCGTCTCCGGCTGGCACGCGGCCACCATCGCCATCGGCATGGGCTACGACGTGACCCTGCTCGACCGCGACATCAACAAGCTGCGCGAGGCCGACCGGATCTTCGGCACCAAGATCAAGGCCATCATGTCCAACTCCTTCGAGCTGGAGAAGGCCGTCCTGGACGCAGACCTGGTCATCGGCGCCGTGCTGATCCCGGGTGCCAAGGCCCCGAAGCTGGTCACCAACGAGCTGGTCTCCCGCATGAAGCCGGGCTCCGTGCTGGTCGACATCGCCATCGACCAGGGCGGCTGCTTCGAGGACTCGCACCCGACCACGCACGACGACCCGACCTTCCAGGTCCACAACTCGGTCTTCTACTGCGTGGCCAACATGCCGGGCGCCGTCCCGAACACCTCCACCTACGCGCTGACCAACGCCACCCTGCCGTACGTCATCGAGCTGGCGAACCGCGGGTGGAAGGAGGCGCTGCGTCGCGACGAGGCGCTCGCCAAGGGCCTCAACGTGCACGAGGGTCAGATCACCTTCCCGGCCGTGGCCGAGGCCTTCGGCCTGGAGTCGATCTCGCTGGAGAGCGTGCTCGCCTGAACTCCCTGACCGCACTGCGGTCGTTCGCCCCCGACCCGATCCGTTCGGGTCGGGGGCTTCGCCGTGCCCGTGACCAGTCGGTGGACCCGGCGGGTCGCTCTGTCGTCAATTTCCGTGGGTCGTGTCACCCGCCCGCAGAAACGTTAGGGTCATAGGCCTACTCATCCCTTGACAGCAGCCCGCCCGATGGTCGACACATCGTGCCTACTACCGTGGATTGTGTTGCTGCGAACGCCTTGAACGGCCTAGAGTCGCAAACCGTCGGCATGCTGCCACGCTGACGAATCGACATAGAGTCCTGGATGCCCAAGGAGGTAAGACGACTTGTGAATGAGTCGACAATTGCTCCCGGGGGTGGTCAGCCAGGACTGGCGGAGCTCACCGCCGGCCAGCCGAGTGAGGAGTCCGGGGCCCGGCAGCCCACCGTGGGCTCGGCCGAGGTCGGCTCGGTCGCACTCCGTACCTTCGAAGCACGTCAGAACACAGCACAGGTGACCACGGTGACCGATCAAGACGCCGACCTGGCGGCCTACGGCCTGGCCTACGGCGAGTTCGCCTACGGCGCCTACGACGACCCGGACGCCGAGTACGAGCCCGACCCGGAGTACGCCGCCACGCTGGCCCCCGACGCCGCGCGCCAGCGCCGCGAGCGGGTCGGCCCCACCGGCCGTCCGCTGCCGTACTTCCCGATTCCCGCGCCGGTCGCCGAGCACGGCCCCGCCCAGATCATCGCCATGTGCAACCAGAAGGGCGGCGTCGGCAAGACCACGTCGACCATCAACCTGGGCGCGGCGCTGGCCGAGTACGGCCGCCGGGTGCTGCTCGTCGACTTCGACCCGCAGGGCGCGCTCTCCGTCGGACTGGGTGTCAACCCGATGGAACTCGACGTCACGGTCTACAACCTGCTCATGGAGCGGGGCCTGACGGCCGATGAGGTGCTGCTGAAGACGGCCGTGCCGGGCATGGACCTGCTGCCGTCCAACATCGACCTCTCCGCCGCCGAGGTGCAGCTGGTCAGCGAGGTGGCCCGGGAGTCCGCGCTGGCGCGCGCCCTGAAGCCGCTGCTGCCCGACTACGACTACGTCATCATCGACTGCCAGCCCTCGCTGGGCCTGCTGACGGTCAATGCACTGACGGCCGCTCACAGCGTGATCGTCCCGCTGGAGTGCGAGTTCTTCGCGCTGCGCGGTGTCGCGCTGCTGACCGAGACCATCGAGAAGGTGTGCGAGCGGCTCAACCCCGAGCTGCGCCTGGACGGCATCCTCGCGACCATGTACGACTCGCGCACCGTGCACAGCCGCGAGGTGCTGGCGCGGGTCGTCGAGGCGTTCGGCGAGCACGTCTTCCACACCGTCATCGGGCGGACCGTGCGCTTCCCGGAGACCACCGTCGCCGGCGAGCCCATCACCACGTACGCGACCAACTCGGTCGGTGCCGCCGCCTACCGCCAGCTCGCCAGGGAGGTGCTCGACCGGTGCCGCCCCGCCGAGTGAGTCTCCCGGGTGCCGACGAGCTGTTCCGGACCACCGGCGGGATGGCGCTGTCGCCGTCCCTCGCGCCGCGTCCGGCCGCGGAGGCATCCAGACCGGAGACCGCGCGGACCGTCAACGGCACGGGCGGCGCCGAGGGCGCCCAGGACGACCGGCAGGTGTCGCAGGAGGAGCAGGCGGCCGCAGCGGTGCCGCCGCCCGCGCAACGGCCCGCCGGGGACCAGGGTGCCGCGACGGCCGGGCAGACCGTGTCCGGTGGCCGAGGCGCCGCAGCCGCCCCGGCGGCCCGTACGCACGCGGGTGCCGCCGAGGAGCAGGCAGGTAGTGCCGCCGGGCGCGCCCGGCCACGGGGGCGCGCGCCGCGCCGCCCCAGCGGGCGTGAGCGGCACGACGAGAAGATCACCGTGTACGTGTCCGCCGAGGAGCTCATGGACCTCGAGCACACCCGGCTGGTGCTGCGCGGCGAGCACGGCCTGGCCGTGGACCGCGGGCGGATCGTCCGGGAGGCCATCGCGGTCGTCCTGGCGGACCTGGAACAGCGCGGTGAGGCCTCCATCCTGGTCCGGCGGCTGCGCGGCCGCTAGGGGCCTGGCGGGCGCTGGGCGCCGTCGGCCGTCGGCCGGGCCCCGTCGGGCGGCGTGTCGGTGGCCCCGGGGCGGGGCGGCGGGCGGCGGCGGGTGAAGATGGACCGTCATGCCGAGCACCGTCGAAACCCCAGCCAGCGCCGCGAACCCCGCCGGGGATGAGTCCCGGGGCGGCTTCCGGGTGCGGCTGGACAACTTCGACGGGCCCTTCGACCTGCTGCTCAGCCTGATCGCCAAGCACAAGCTGGACATCACCGAGGTGGCGCTGGCCACGGTGACCGACGAGTTCATGGCGCACATCCGGGCGATGGGGCCGGACTGGGACCTGGACGCGGCGACCGAGTTCCTGGTGGTGGCCGCCACCCTGCTGGACCTCAAGGCCGCCCGGCTGCTGCCGGTGGCCGAGGTCGAGGACGAGGAGGACCTCGCGCTGCTGGAGGCGCGGGACCTGCTGTTCGCGCGGCTGCTGCAGTACCGGGCGTACAAACGGGCGGCGGCGCTGTTCGGCGAGCGCTGGGCGGCCGAGCTGCTGCGGCGGCCGCGGAGCGTCGGGCTGGAGCCCCGGCACGCCGAGCTGCTGCCCGAGGTGGTGATCACCGTCGGGCCGGAACGGCTCGCGCAGCTGGCCGCCAAGGCGATGGAGCCCAAGCCGAAGCCGGTGGTCTACGTGGACCACATCCACACCCCGCCGGTCAGCGTGCGCGAGCAGGCCGGGCTGGTGGTCGACCTGCTCACCGGGCTGGGCGAGGCCTCCTTCCGGCAACTGGTCGCGGACGCGCCGGACACCCTGGTGGTGGTCGCCCGCTTCCTGGCGCTGCTGGAGCTGTACCGGGAGCGGGTGCTCGCCTTCGAGCAGCCGGAGGCGCTCGGCGAGCTGCGCGTGCGCTGGGTGGCCGAGGAGGGCCGGGGCGCGGTCGAGGTCACGGACGAGTTCGACCGCCCGGCGGGCGAAGCCGCGGAAGAGGCGAAGGAGGACGGGCGGCGATGAGTGCCGGGAACGACGGCGGGCGGCCGGTGCGGCGCCCGCTGGGGCTGCCGGGGCAGCCGCGGGCCGAGGAGTGGCTGGAGCCGGCCTTCGAGCTGCTGCCGGAGCCGGTGGCGGCCCCCGTGGACACCGCGCCGCGGGCGGTGCACCAGAAGGCGGCCCCGTCGACGTCCGAGGTGCCGGAGGAGCCCGCGGGGCCCGGGCTGCGGGCCGAGCTGGAGGCGATCCTGATGGTCGTCGACGAGCCGGTCACCGAGGAGCGGCTGGCCGGAGTGCTGGAGCGGCCGCGGGCCGAGGTGGCCGCGGCGCTGCGCGAGCTGTCCGCCGAGTACGAGGCCGCGGGCCGCGGGTTCGACCTGCGGCTGGTGGCCGGCGGCTGGCGGTTCTACAGCCGGGACAGCTGCGCGCGGGCCGTCGACCGCTTCCTGCTGGACGGCCAGCAGACCCGGCTGACCCAGGCCGCGTTGGAGACCCTGGCGGTGGTCGCCTACCGGCAACCGGTGTCCAGATCGCGGGTTTCCGCCGTCCGCGGTGTGAACTGTGACGGCGTGATGCGTACCCTGGTACAGCGAGGACTGGTGGAAGAGGCCGGATCCGAGCCCGAAACAGGTGCGATCCTGTATCGGACGACGAACTACTTCCTGGAACGGATGGGGCTCCGCGGCTTGGACGAGCTGCCGGAGCTCGCTCCCTTCCTGCCCGAGGTCGACGACGTGGAAGCGGAGTCCCTGGAGGGCACGATGATCGCGGAGGCGGTCGCCGCCGCTGCCGCACAGGCTGCGGACGGCAGTGGCGAGGCCGACCGGGCAGCGCCCGATCGGCAGGGGGAGGTGAGGTCGGCCGAGACGACCGCACATCCCAGACGGAACGACGTACGGACATTTTGATGCGTAGCAGTGGCAACGGCAGGAACGGCAGCGGCGGCGGCAGTGGTCGCGGCGGACAGGGCGGGGGCCGGGGCGGCTCCTACGGCGGGGGCAGCGGCGGCCGCGGCGGCTCGGGCTCGCGCGGCGGTTCGTACGGCTCCGGTTCGCGCGGCGGGTCGGGCGCGGGCTCGCGCGGCGGCTCGTACGGGCGGGACGACCGGCGCGACGACCGCCGCTACCCGGACCGCCCGCTGCGGCCCGAGGAGCGCAAGTACGACCGCCCCGAGTACGGCGGCGGCTCGAACGCCACCCCGGCCCGTGGCGGCTTCGCCGGCCGGCGCCCCGGTCCGGCCCCGCGTCCGCGACGTGAGGGCCAGGGCGCCCCGGGCGACCCGCGCCGCCAGCCGCAGCGTTCGCGCGAGCTGCAGGCCAAGATCGAGGACGCCGTCCTCGCCCGGCACGACAAGCCGGCCGTCAAGCTGCCCAAGACCTTCGGCGAGCCCGAGGGCGAGCGCCTGCAGAAGGTGCTGGCCCGGGCCGGCGTCGGCAGCCGCCGCGCCTGCGAGGAGCTGATCGAGCAGGGCCGGGTCGAGGTCAACGGCAAGCGGGTCACCGAGCAGGGCAAGCGGGTCGACCCGGCCAACGACGAGATCAAGGTCGACGGCCTGACCGTCGCCACCCAGTCCTACCTGTTCTTCGCGCTCAACAAGCCGGCCGGCGTGGTCTCCACCATGGAGGACCCGGAGGGCCGCCAGTGCCTCGGCGACTACGTGACCAACCGGGAGACCCGGCTGTTCCACGTCGGCCGCCTGGACACCGAGACCGAGGGCATCATCCTGCTCACCAACCACGGCGAGCTGGCCCACCGCCTCACCCACCCCAAGTACGGCGTGACCAAGACCTACCTGGCCGCCATCCAGGGACCGATCCCGCGCGACCTGGGCAAGCAGCTGGCCCAGGGCGTCGAGCTGGAGGACGGCTACGCCCGCGCGGACAGCTTCAAGGTGATCTCCAACGTCGGCAAGAACTACCTGGTCGAGGTGACCCTGCACGAGGGCCGCAAGCACATCGTCCGCCGGATGCTGGCCGAGGTCGGTTTCCCGGTCGAGAAGCTGGTGCGCACCCACTTCGGCCCGATCGCGCTCGGTGACCAGAAGTCGGGCTGGCTGCGCCGCCTGACCAACCCGGAGGTCGGCCAGCTGATGCGCGAGGTCGGTCTGTAGGTTCCCGGTTTTCACCGGGTCGTTCGTCGGAGGGTCCCCCGCCCGTGGTGGCGGGGGACCTTCCCGCGATATGTGAGCCGGGACGCAACCGCTGGTCACGGCCTTGTCAGCGTCATGATCTGTGGCAGAGGATGGCCACCGGACCACCGCCCCGCCGTGTGGCGGCACTGCGCCAGGACGGGCGCCGGTGGGGGCGTTCGAGGCGAACAGGGGGAGACGGCGTCGTGTCCGATGCAGTACTGGGACGATCAGCCGGACAGGCGCTCGGGTCGCTGGGACTGGCCGAGCCGGACGGGCAGGTCTACGCGGCGCTGGTGGCCAATCCGCAGTCCACCGCGGAGGAGCTGGCAGAGAGCTGCGGTCTGACGTTCCAGCAGAGCGTGCGCGCGCTGGACCGGCTGGCGCAGCAGGGCATGGCCACCCGCGCGCCGGTGGACCGGGAGCGCTACCTACCGGTCGCCCCGGACGTGGCGATCGGCACCCTGATCGGCCATCGGGAGTCCGAACTGCGGCACGCCCGGGCCGAGATGCACCGGTTGATGGACGCCTTCCGGGAGGCCTCGCGCTACACCGACCCGGCGCACTCGGTGGAGGTGCTGACCGGCGGCGAGGCGATCGCCCAGCGGCTGGAGCACATCACCGAGACCAGCCAGTACCAGGTCCGCGGCTTCGACCGCCCGCCGTACATCCAGGACCCGGTGGCGCCGATACCGCTGCAACGGCGGCGGCTGCGGGATGGGCTGAAGTTCCGGACCATCTACGACCGGGAGGCGGTGGCCTGGCCCGGCCGGCTGGAGCGGAACATCCTGGTCGGCGTCGCGGACGGCGAGGAGGCCCGGGTGCGGCCGACCCTGCCGATGAAGATGATCATCTCGGACGACCGGATGGCTATCATCCCGATCAGCGTCGGCGACAGCGTCCTGGACGCCGCGTACGTGATCCACCCCTCGGCGCTGCTGCAGGCGCTGGACACGCTGTTCGAGGCGGAGTGGGAGCGGGCCGTGCGGCTGCAGGCCGCGATCGGCACCGGGGAGGCGTCGCTGGAACCGGAGGCCGACCACCGCAAGCTGCTGGGCCTGCTGGCGGCCGGGCTGACCGACGAGTCGATCGCCCGCTCGCTCGGCTGGAGCGCCCGGACCACCCAGCGGCGGCTGCAGAGCCTGATGCGCTCGCTGGGGGCCACCACCCGCTTCCAGGCCGGGATGGCGGCCCGGGAGCGGGGGTGGCTGTGAGCTGTCCTTCTGCGGGGCCCTTCTCGTGTGGGCTCAGCTCCAGGGGGTGAGGGCCGCCCAGCGGCCGTCCGGGCCGCGCTCGACCTTCTCCAGGCCGACCACGGCGGAGCGGTTCAGCCGGCCGTAGATGTGCGGGAACAGGACGTCGGGGGTGGCCCCGGGCGGCGGGGCGCCGTGCGGGGCCTCCCACTTGACCATCGGTTCCACCAGCGACTCCTCGATCAGCAGCACCATCAGCGGGTCGGGGGTGTCGGCGAAGAAGGCGTTGGCCACCGCGAGCGCCGTCTGCTCGTCCGCCGAGCAGTGGATGAACCCGTCGGTGAGCAGCGACGCGGCGGCGTAGGGGCGGCCGGGGTCGGTCAGCCAGTCGTCCAGGGGAGCGAGGTGGAGGATCATGTTCCTTTTCTACCCGTTTCAGGCCGGAGCGGTCGTCACGAGGGGGCCGGCGTCACAGCCCGGCCACCTTGGCGGAGGCCGAGACCTCGTACACCAGGGTGAGGGTGCGGCGGGCGCCGGGGCCGAGCGGCACGTCCCAGCGGACGATGCCCTCGGCGTCGAAGGAGTCCGGCGGCGGGGAGCACTCCTCCTTGCGCAGCCGGACCTCGACCGCCGTCACCTCGGAGACCGGCACCCGTTCGCGCACCGTGACCAGCTGCTCGTCCCGTTCCTCCGGGCCGGAGAAGCGGGACAGGTGCAGCCGGACGGTGCGAGTGGTGGTCTGGCGGCCGGTCAGGGCGGCGGCGGCCTGGCGCTCCTCGGTCTCGCGGACCACCCGGTAGCCGTCCGAACTGCCGAAGGACAGCTCGGCGTCGGCCCCGGCGGCGGTGAAGCGCAGCTCGCCGCGCCCGGTGAAGCCGCTGCCCCGGACCAGCTCGACCGGGCCGGCCAGCAGCGGGTGCCCGGCCGCGTTGCGGAACCGGACCACCTGGGTGACCAGCGGGGACAGCTCCGGGGCGCAGGCGTACTCGCGGCCCGCCGGGCCGGTGAAGGCGCCCAGCGGGACCTTGTGGGCCCGGCCGTCGGAGGGGACGGTGGCCGGGGCGGGGGCGGGCAGCACCCGCACCTCGCCGCCGTCGTCCAGGCCCGGGACGGCCGCGGTCGGGCCGAGGGCGCTGATCGCCTCCTCGCGCAGCTCGACCTCGACCGTGCGGCGCTCCTCGTCGGTTCGCTCGCGCAGCATCAGCACGTCCTCGGTGAGCGGGGGCGGGTCGGTGGCGAGGGCGGAGCGGGCGGTGGAGAAGGTGAGCCGGGCGCCCGTCCAGTCCTCGCCGGTGCGCTGCCAGACCACCGCCTCCGACTCCAGACGCAGGCTGCCGCCGTCCAGGGTGGCGCGGTAGGAGGGGCGCCAGAGCGCGCAGGGCACCAGGTGGCTGACGGTCAGCCCGGCCGGGCCGGGCCGCGCGGCCTCGACGGTGAGCTCCAGGTGGGCCACCAGTTCGGCGGGCTCCTCCTCGGCCTCGTCCAGGGCGATCAGGGCCTGGGAGCGCTCCTGGTCCAGGCGGCGCAGCCGGGAGTGGGTGGCGCGCAGTTCCTCGCCGTAGCGCTCGCGCTCGGCGTCCACCCGGTCCAGCTCGCGGGCCCAGCGGGTGCGCTCGATCTCGCCGACGCCGGCGCCCTCGCCGACCTCGCGCAGCAGGTCGGCGGTCAGCTGGGCGAGCAGCGCCAGGCGGGCCTCCAGCCGGGCCCGGGTCTGGTCCGCGAGGCGGGACTCGGCCTCCAGCCCGTGCAGCCGGTGGCGCAGCGCGGAGTCCTGCGGCCCGGGCGGCAGCGGGGCGCGCGGCGTCCAGGTGCGGACCAGCCGGGCCTCCAGCACCCGGGTGCCGGGGGTGGCGGTCTCGGCGCGCAGGGTGCGGTCCACGGCCAGGGCGGTGAGCGGGCCCAGACGCAGCCGCTGGACGCCCTCGGCGAGCTCGACGGTCACCGTGCGCTCGACCTGGGCGCGGTCCTCCAGGCAGGTGACGGCGGTGACGGGGAGGGGGGTGTCCTGAGGAGGCGTGTTGGCTCCGGTCATCTGTCAGTTCCTCCGGTTTCCGCCGACGATGGCCTTTCCGGCCGGGATCTTGATCTGGTAGCCGCCGTCCAGCTCGATGCGTCCGCCCGGCGGCAGGTCGACCCGCCAGAGCCGGGTGCTGGGCGGGCACTCCGGCGTCGGGACGGTCGGGGCGTGCCAGTCGGCACGCTCCTCGATCCGGATCTCGGCGTCGGAGGTGACCGGCACGCGCTCGCGGACCTCCACGGTGACGGCGCGGCCGAGCCGGTTCGCCAGCTGGACGTGCACCCGGTGGTCGAGCACGGTGCTGTTGCCCTTCAGCATGCCCGTGGCGGACTCGCGCAGCTCGGTGCGGCGCGCCACCTCGATGCTCTCGGTGACACCGATGCCCAGGCGCCGTGTGCCGCCGGGGGCGAGGGTGGGCAGGGCGGCGGTGAGCAGGAACTCCTCGTCCACGGTGACCTCGACCGGGCCGGCCAGTACCGCGCGGTCGGTGCGGTTGGCGAGCACCAGGGTCGCGTACACCTTCTCCTCGACGGCCGGGACGGTGACGTACTCCGGGCGGACGGAGAGCGGGATCTCGTCCACCGTGACGGTGTGCCAGGTGCCGTCGGACGGGATGTCGGCGGGGGCGACCGCGTCGAAGCGGTGGTCGAAGGAGCCGGCCGACTTGCGGGGCGGGACGGCGTGGCGGGGGAGGGCGAGGTCGCGGACACGGCCGCCCTCGCGGCCGCCGGGGAGGAACTGCCGCAGCTCCTCGCGCTCGACCCGCGCGGGGTTCGGACGCAGGGTGCCGCGCCGGTCGGCGGGGGCGTCGGGGCCGGCCAGGACGAGGTCGGGGTAGTCGAGCAGGGTGTTGTCGGGGGTGAAGCCGGTGCTCGGCGGCGGGGTGGCGCGTCGGCGAAGGCGGCTCCGGCGGGCCTCCTCCGGCGGGGCGCCGCCCGGGGCCTGCGGCAGCGGTGCGGCGGGGGCTGGCGCGGGGGCGGAGAGCGCGGGCGGGGCGCCGTAGCCGGCGAAGCCGGGCGGTGGGGGCGCGGGCATCGACCGGGCGGGCTCCTGGGCCGGCTCCTGGACGCTCAGCGAGCCGCCGCCGTACTGGCCGGCGGGCGGTGCTTCGTCCGCGAGGAACTCGGGGCGGGGGCCGGTGGGACGGGCGCCGCCGGGGCGGCCGGCCACCCGGGCGGCCTTGGCCGGCATGGGGGCCGACAGCGGGAGCGGGACGTCGCGCTTGGCGGCGGGGCGGGTAGCGTCGGCAGCGTCGTAGCCGGTGAAGAGGTCGGACAGGCCGGCCGGGGGCTCGCGCCAGCCGGAGGGCGGCGGGGCGGGCTGGCTGCGGCCGATCCGCAGCGAGCTGAGTTTGGGCAGGTCGGTGCGGCGGTCGAGGTCGGCGGTGGACAGGGCGAGCCGGACGCCGGTCCAGTCCTCGCCGGTGTACTGGGCGACGGCGGCGCGCAGGACGAGGCGGCCGGCATCGGAGCCGGTGCGGTAGGAGAGGCGGTAGGCGGGTACCCAGCGGGCGGTGGGGACGCCGTACTCCAGCTCCAGTTCCAGGGCCAGGTCCAGCTCTGGGGCCAGGTCGGGCTGTCGGGTGTCGGTTCGGTCTTCGGTGTGCTCGGTCGGGTGCCCGGTGTGCAGGGTGAGCAGGACGGTGGCGGTGGTACCGACCGGCTCGGTCCGGTCGGCGGTGGACGTCCGCTCCAGTCGGTCGGCGGCCAACTGGCGCTCGTGGTCGGCGAGTTCGATCTCCTGGGTAAGCTGCTCGGCACGCTCCTGGAGCCGGGCCAGCCGCTCGTCGACGAAGTCGGCGAGCTCCAGCCACGCCTCGGCGGGGGCGCGGCGCAGCGGCTCGTCGTGGCGGCGCTGCGGCGGGACGGCGCGCAGCGCGGCGGTCTCGGCGATCGCGGCCTGGACCAGTCGGTGGCGCTCGTTCAGCGAGCTCTGGCGCTCCATGGCCTCGTCCAACTCGCGCCGCAGGGCGGGGAGTTCGTCCGACTCGCGGAGCTCGGCGAGCTGTTCGAGGCGGGCCTCGGTGACCACCGCGCCGGCCGGTCCGGAGAGTACCCGGGCGCGCAGCGAGTTGCCGTCCAGAGAGTCGGGCAGGCCGGTCAGCCGCAGCCGTCCGTCGGGCGGGACCGGGACGGTGGCCCGGCGGCGGCACACCGCGCCCTCGGCGTACACCACGACGGAGTCCAGCACCGACGGGTGGGCCGGTACGGCGGGCGGTTTCGACTGCCCGGTGTGACTGCTGTGCTGATCGTCCATGCGCAACCCCTTCGTTCGCGTCCGTCCTGCCGCGTCGCCTCGCGCCGTCCTGCCGCGTCGTCCTCCGGGCGGCCAGTCTGCCCCGGTTCGGGGTGGGCGTCGCCGGATTTCCCGGGGCGCGGCGTGTGCACTGTGTGGGACGGGGGCGGGGGCGGTGTGGTTGCCGTCGCTGGTGTCGGTGTCGGTGTCGGTGTCGGTGTCGGTGGGGCGGGGGTCGGGGTCGGGGCGGTTCGTGGGCCGGCGGGTGGGAGGATGGGCGCGGGTGCTCCCGGCCGGTCCCGGCACCTGGCGAGAATCGTCGGAGCATCGTCGAACCGTCGAGTCGAGAACCGTTGATCGAGGAGAGCCACCCGCCATGCGCACTGCCGTCGTCGTCGGCACCGGACTCATCGGCACCTCCGCCGCCCTGGCCCTGGCCGCGCGCGGGCTGACCGTCCACCTAGAGGACGCCGACCCGGACGCCGCCCGCACCGCCGAGTCGCTCGGCGCGGGCACCACCGAACCGGCCGAGGGCCCGGTGGACCTGGCGATCATCGCCGTCCCGCCCGCGCTGGTCGGCAAGGTGCTGGCCGACTGTCAGCGACGCAACCTCGCGCACTGGTACACCGACGTGGCCAGCGTGAAGGCCGGTCCGGGCAGTGAGGTGGCGGCGCTCGGTTGCGACACGGTCCACTACATCGGCAGTCACCCGATGGCCGGCCGCGAGCGCTCCGGGCCGCTGGCCGCCCGCGCCGACCTGTTCGAGGGCCGACCCTGGGTGCTCACCCCGAGCGCCGACACCGACACCGACACGCTCAACGCCGCGCTGGAGCTGGTCGCGCTCTGCGGTGCGATGCCGATCGTGATGGACGCGGCCCAGCACGACCGGGCCGTCGCCCTGGTCTCGCACGCCCCGCAGCTGGTGTCCTCGCTGGTCGCGGCCCGGCTGGAGCACGCCGACGAGACGGCGATAAGGCTCTCCGGCCAGGGCGTGCGCGACGTGACCCGGATCGCCGCCTCCAACCCCGCGATGTGGGTCGACATCCTGTCCGCCAACGCCGGCGCGGTCGCGGACGTGCTGGAGGAGGTCGCCTCGGACCTCGGCGAGACCGTCACCGCGCTGCGCGCACTGGCGGCGGTCGAGGAGGGCGAGCGCCGGGCCGGTGCCCAGGGCATCGAGGCGGTCATGCGGCGCGGCAACTCCGGGCAGGCCCGCATCCCCGGCAAGCACGGCGCGCCGCCCACCCGGTACGAGACGGTCGCGGTGGTGCTCGGCGACCAGCCGGGCGAGCTGGGCCGGCTGTTCGGGGAGGTCGGCGAGGCCGGGGTCAACATCGAGGACGTGGTCATCGAGCACTCGGACGGGAAGCAGGTCGGCTTCGTCCAGCTGTCGGTGGCGCCGACGGCGGTCAAGCGGCTCGCGGCGGCGCTGCGGGCGGGTGGGTGGAGAGTTCGCGACTGACGGTTGTCGGGGGGAAGTGAGTCGGCGAAGGGGCTGCCCGGGGGGCCACGGAAGTCGGCGACGGGAGTCGGCGACGGGGCTGGGACCGGGGTGGTGATCGCGGGGGATCGGGGGGTGGCGGCGGTCCATTAACCTTGAGGGAGACAAATCCCCGGCCGTCCGCCTGCGCAGGCGTCGGCTTCCATGCTCAGAGAGAGGTTCGCCCCCGTGGACACTGCCGACCGAGCGCACGCCCCGGTCGTCGTCGCCATCGACGGACCCTCCGGCTCCGGCAAGTCGACCGTCTCGCGGGCGGTCGCCGCCCGGCTGGGCCTGAGCTTCCTGGACACCGGCGCCATGTACCGGGCGATGACCTGGTGGATGCTGGCCAACGACGTCGACGTCAACGACGCGGAGGCGGTGGCCGTGGCCTGCGGCAAGCCGGTGATCGTGTCGGGGACCGACGCCGACGGCCCCACCATCACGGTGGACGGCCAGGACGCCTCCGGCCCGATTCGGGGCCCCGAGGTGACGGCGCAGGTCAGCGCCGTGGCCGCGGTGCCGGCGGTGCGGGCCCGGCTGGTGGAGCTGCAGCGCGGCTGCGCCGAGGCCGCCGAGCGCGGCATCGTCGCCGAGGGCCGGGACATGGGGACCGTGGTGTTCCCGGACGCCACCGTCAAGGTCTTCCTGACCGCTTCCGAGCGGGCCCGGGCCGAGCGCCGGGCGGCCGAGCTGCGCGCCAAGGGCGTGGACGAGGCGACCATCACCGCGATGGCCGCCGACCTCGCCCGCCGCGACGCCGCCGACTCCTCGCGCGAGACGGCCCCGCTGACCCAGACCGCCGACGCGGTGCTGGTGGACACCAGCGAGCTCACCCTGGAGCAGGTGATCGACAGGATCACCGCGCTGGTGGAGGAGCGGGCCGGGCTGTCGTCGGTCTGACCAGTGGTCGAGCCGACCACCGGCTGACCACTGAACGGCGATCCGACCACTGTGACGATCTGACCGCTGTGACGATCTGACCACTGAATGAACCGCGGGCCGTCGAGGTGCCGCGGAGGAAACCATCGCGCTGCCCCGAGCGGGGCAGGTACGCACGGCACGCCCCTGGGAAGGGCCGGGCCGGGAAACGGAACAGACGAACATGACCGCAGAGCACTCCGCCACCGGGCACGGTGAGCTGGACGCCGCCGAGTACGCCGAGTTCATGGCCCTCGCCGCCGAGGAAGGCTTCGACCTCGACGGCTTCGACGGCGTGGACGGCGCCGAGCACGTCCGGCTGCCGGTGCTGGCCGTCGTGGGCCGCCCGAACGTCGGCAAGTCGACCCTGGTGAACCGCATCATCGGCCGCCGCGAGGCCGTCGTCGAGGACAAGCCGGGCGTCACCCGCGACCGGGTCACCTACGAGGCCAGCTGGAACGGCCGCCGCTTCAAGGTGGTCGACACCGGCGGCTGGGAGATCGACGTCCTCGGCATCGACGCCATGGTGGCCGCGCAGGCCGAGCTGGGCATCGAGCAGGCCGACGCGGTGCTGTTCGTCGTGGACGCCACCGTCGGCGCCACCGACACCGACGAGGCCCTGATCAAGATCATCCGCCGGGCGGGCAAGCCGACCGTCCTGTGCGCCAACAAGGTCGACGGCCCGTCCACCGAGGCCGAGGCCGCCTACCTGTGGTCGCTGGGCCTCGGCGAGCCCTACCCCGTGTCGGCCCTCCACGGCCGCGGTTCCGGCGACCTGCTGGACGCCGTCATGGACGCGCTGCCCGAGGCCCCGCCGCAGACCTTCGGCGACGCCGCCCCCGGCGGTCCGCGCCGGATCGCGCTCATCGGCCGGCCCAACGTCGGTAAGTCCAGCCTGCTGAACAAGGTCGCCGGCGAGGAGCGCGTCGTCGTCAACGAGCTGGCCGGCACCACCCGTGACCCGGTCGACGAGATGATCGAGCTCGGCGGCAAGACCTGGAAGTTCGTGGACACCGCCGGTATCCGCCGCCGGGTCCACCTGACCGCCGGCGCCGACTTCTACGCCTCGCTGCGCACCGCCGCCGCGCTGGAGAAGGCCGAGGTCGCGGTCGTCCTGATCGACGCCAGCGAGACCCTCGCCGAGCAGGACACCCGGATCATCTCGATGGCCGTCGAGGCCGGGCGCGCCGTCGTCATCGCCTACAACAAGTGGGACCAGCTCGACGAGGAGCGCCGCTACTACCTGGAGCGCGAGATCGAGCGCGACCTCGTCCAGGTGCAGTGGGCACCGCGCGTCAACGTCTCGGCCAAGACCGGCCGGCACATGGAGAAGCTCGTCCCGGCGATCGAGACCGCGCTGGAGGGCTGGGAGACCCGCGTCCCGACCGCGCGCCTGAACGCCTTCCTCGGCGAGCTGGTGGCCGCCCACCCGCACCCGATCCGGGGCGGCAAGCAGCCGCGCATCCTGTTCGGCACCCAGGCGGGCATCCGTCCGCCGCGGTTCGTGCTGTTCGCCTCGGGCTTCCTGGAGGCGGGCTACCGGCGTTTCATCGAGCGCCGGCTGCGTGAGGAGTTCGGCTTCGTGGGGACGCCGATCTCGATCTCGGTGCGGGTGCGGGAGAAGCGCAAGAAGAAGTAGTAGCGCGACGTAGACCGTCGTTGCCGTAGGGCCGTGGGGCTCCGTCACCGTGGTGGCGGGGCCCTTTCGGTTTTCCGGGTGTCAGTGGTGTTCGCCGGCGCGGCCAGGGGGGAGGGAGAGCATCTGGCGGTGGCGGCCGCCGGTGGACGGGGCGGCGGCGAGGTCGGCGGCCGTACCGAGCGTCGGAGACGGGGCCGGGGGCGGCGCGGGCACGGCGTGCGCGACCGGGCCGAGGTAGCCGGCCGCGACCCAGCCCTGGCCGTTGGTGAACTGGGCGCCCGGCGGCGCGGCCTGGCCGAGGCCGTCGCTGGTGGGGGCGATGGGCTCCTGGTTGTTCCCCGGGTGGGGGTGTTGCTGCTGGGACGGCATGAACTGGGAGAGGCCGGGCGGCTGGCCCCCGTAGGTGTGGAAGGACTGCTGCTGCTGGGGCGGGTACGCGCGCTGCTCGCCGAGCAGCGGGTAGCCGTCGCGGACCGCGAAGCCGGTGAACTTCAGGTCCTCCTCGCCCGTGCGGTCGCCCGGCAGGGCACGGAACAGCCGGCGGTACTCGGAGTACAGCTCGTCGTAGATCGGGGTCGTCGAGTGCGGGTGCTCCGCGTCGTACGACGGGCGCATGCCCGGGATCGAGCGGGGAGCGGTGGCGGACCGGCTGGCGGACGCGGAGACGTCGTAGCTGTACACGTAGGGGCCAACGAGTGAGAGACGGTGGGGATGCGGGGGCGTTCGGCGTACGGGGCGGTCGGTGGGGGCGGGCGGGTGGAGGGCCGCACCAGGGGCGGCAGCTACGGGCCGGGCTCCGGACGGTGGCCGCTGCCAAGGGTCGGCAGCGGCCACCGTCCGGCGCGCCGGAGCGGCCGATCAGGTGCCGGCGAGCGGGAGGGAGGCGGCGACCACCTGGCCCAGCGCCACCGCTCGCTCCAGTGCCTGGCGCAGCAGGTCCTCGCGGGGCTGGCGACCGACCATGCCGGCCGGGACGGCGTACATGGTCACCTCGGACAGCTGGCTGGCCGCCATCCGCCAGGCGTCGGTCACCTGGAGCGGCTGGTGGGCCTGCCACCAGCCGGTGCTGCCGCCGGCCGCGGCGGGCTGCAGGATCGCGTGCAGCTTGCCCATGGCGACCAGGACCGACCAGCCGGGCAGCTGGTCCGGGGTCTCGTCGAGGTCGCTGACCCGCTGGAAGCCGGCGTCCTGGAGGAGGTCGAGGAACTCGTCCTCGCCGGAGGTGCTGCCGGGGCGGCCCACCGGGCCGGTGGGCTCGACCACCAGCGAGGCGTGGCCCACCTTGCCGTGCAGGACGAGCCCGCAGGTGATGCCGAGGATGGCGGCCTGGCCGGGGGCGGTCGGCTGGGTCGGGGAACCGGCCGGTCCGACCGGAGCGGCCGGGGCGGGGACGGTGGGGGTGGGGGTCGGGGCGGCGGCGGGCTGGGTCTGGCTGATGCTGCGGACGGCGCCGGCCAGCTGCTCCTCGGAGACCGGGACCACCTGGGAGGGGACGCAGCGGGCGTGGGCGAAGGCGAGGACTGCCGTCTCATCGCCGACGAACAGCACGGTGCTGGTGGGGTCCGCATGGGTGTCGCCAGGGGTGCGGCAGGAGGTGCATTCGTAGCTGTCCGGGGCGCGGTCGCCGCCGAGCAGGCGGTCGGCCTCGTCGTCGCCGATCTCGGACCGGACCTCGTCGCTGACGTCGAGCATGCGCGGCACAGGGTCTCCTCGGATGGGTGCGGATGGGGTGCGGGGGCGGACACGGGGAGGTCGCCATGCCCAACGGGCCCTTGTGTCAGGCGTCACGGGTGCCTGACGAGGCTGACGGGAATTGCCCCGGATCCGACCGCGCCGCGTGTCCTCCTGGTCGCAATCTGTCGATGTCGGTGGCAGGACTGCCGGAATGAATCCGTGAGGTGGGTCACGCCACCTCGGTGGTTGATCTAGGAATCAATGGTCAAATCGGATATTTCGGTCAAGAATGTGTGACTATTACCGCCGGTAACCCATCGCTGAGCTGGGCAGACCGGTCGAGTTTTGGTTTCCCCGCCGATCGGCTCGTAGCTTCTTGGGCGGCGCAACGAGCGCCACCCGGGTTCACCCCCGACGCATAGCCCCCCGGTTCCCGCCGGGCAGGCAGGTGCCCACCGACGCGATCGCTCGAACAGGTCGCCGGTGAGCGGCTGGGTGGCCAGGGCGGCAGCGGCACGTCCGACACGTGCACGGCCGTCCGACGGACGCGGCAAGCAATCGCGGCCCTTTTCAGGGCCTGGTTCCGCATGCCCGCCCGGGGCTGTCGAGAGGAACCCCATGACTTTCCGTAACGAGAACGCCGCTGCCACCACCTCCACCGCCACCAAGCGCAACCGCGTGCGGATGGCTGTCGTGGCGGGCGCCGCTGTCGCGGCCCTGCCGGTGGCCGGCCTCGTCACGGCCACCTCGGCCTCCGCCGCCCCGGTCTCCACCTGGGACGCTGTCGCCCAGTGCGAGAGCGGCGGCAACTGGGCCATCAACACCGGCAACGGTTTCTACGGCGGTCTGCAGTTCACCTCCAGCACCTGGGCCGCCTACGGCGGCACCGCCTACGCCGCGCAGGCCAACCAGGCCACCAAGGCGCAGCAGATCGCCGTCGCCGAGAAGGTCCTCGCCTCGCAGGGCCCGGGCGCCTGGCCGGTGTGCTCCGTCAAGGCGGGTCTGACCAAGGGCGGCGCCCCGGCCGCCGTCGACACCTCGGCGGGTGCCGCCGCCGCCAAGCCGGCGCAGACCCCGGCGCCGAAGGCCGCCGCCCCCAAGGCCGCCGCTCCCAAGGCGGAGGCCGCGCCGAAGGCCGCCGCCCCCAAGGCCGACGCTGCGCCCAAGAAGGACGCCGCCAAGTCCTGGACCGGCTCCAACGACGCCAAGCCGGCCAAGGGCAGCTACACCGTCAAGTCCGGTGACACCCTGAGCGCCATCGCCGCCGCGCAGGGCCTGGACTGGCACGACCTGTACAAGAACAACGCCAAGGTCATCGGTGGCAACCCCGACCTGATCCTCCCGGGTCAGACCCTGAGCATCTGAGGTTCTTAACCCCTCGGGCTCCTTGGCGACCTGGGTCGTTTGGGGCTCTGCCGCTCGGGGTGTGACGGCCGCTTCTCCGCTGTGCGGGGGAGCGGCCGTCGGTGTTTCCGGCGTGTCGGGGCCGGTGGGGTGGGGGCCGTCCTAGGGTCGGCTGCCATGCCGGATTCGTGTGACGAGCGTATTGACCGTGCCGGGGTTGGGGCGGGGGTCCGGGTGGGGGTCGCCGTGGCGGTGGTGATGGCGTTCGTCTCCGGTGGCGCACGGCCGGGTGCGGCGGTGCGGGTCGCCGATCTGGTGTGGGACGGGCTCGCCGAGTGCGAGAGCGGTGGCGACTGGCAGGCGGACACCGGCAAGGCGTCCGTCGGGGGGTCACTGTCCGGATGGGTCACTGTCCGGGTGGGGCGCTGTACGGGTGGCCGGGGGGCCGGGTGGTGGCGTCCGGGTGGTGCGGGAGGATGGTGGGGTGATCCAGGGCGAGCTGTTCGGTGACCTGCCCGGGGGCTCCGCCGCCCGGGAGCGTTCGGAGCCCGCGCCCGGGGCCGTTCTGCTGCCCGGCTGGCTGGGCCTCGACGAGCAGCTGCGCCTGATCGCCGCCTGCCGGGAGTGGGCGCGTCCGCCGGCCGGGCTGCACACCGTGCGGATGCCGACGGGCGGGGTGATGTCGGTTCGGATGGTCAGTCTCGGCTGGCACTGGTATCCGTACGGGTACGCGCGGGTCGCCGAGGACGGCGCGCCGGTCAAAGCGTTCCCGCCGTTGCTCGCGGACCTGGCCCGGCGGGCGGTGGCGGACGCGTACGGGGAGCGGGTCGCGGAGATCGCGGGCGCGGCGGCGTACGAGCCGGACATCGCGATCGTCAACCACTACTCGTACGGTGCGAAGATGGGTCTCCACCAGGACCGCGACGAGCGGACGGACGCGCCGGTGGTCTCACTGTCGCTCGGCGACAGCTGCGTGTTCCGGCTCGGGAACACCGGGACCAGGACCCGGCCGTGGACCGACCTGGAGCTGCGCAGCGGGGACCTGCTGGTGTTCGGCGGGCCGAGCCGGTTCGCGTACCACGGGGTGGTGCGGACGGTGCCGGGGTCGGCGGATCCGGCGCTGGGACTGGTGGGGCGGCTCAACATCACGGTGCGGGAGTCGGGATTGGTGGGGTAGGCGGCTCGTGGGCGGGCCGGTGGTTCGGCGGCTCAGTTGCGGCTTCGTTGCCGCTCCGGGGTCGCGTCAGCCGTGCGCTTGATCGATTGCTTCGAGTGAATTGGTGGCTCGGGCCCGGTGAGCGGGAATGACCTGGGTCGCCGGAGAATTCGAGTGAGCTGGAGAATCAATCGAAGTCCTGAGAGGGAGCGTGCGCGTGGGTACCCCCGTCGACGACCTTGTGGATCTGCTCGACCTGGAGCAGATCGAGCTGAACATCTTCCGGGGGCGCAGCCCCGAGGAGGCGCTGCAGCGCACCTTCGGCGGCCAGGTCGCCGGCCAGGCGCTGGTCGCGGCGGGGCGGACGGTGGAGGGCGAGCGCCCCGTCCACTCGCTGCACGCGTACTTCCTGCGCCCCGGGGTGCCCGGCGTGCCGATCGTCTACCAGGTCGACCGGATCCGCGACGGCCGCTCCTTCACCACCCGCCGGGTACTCGCCATCCAGGGCGGCCGGTCGATCTTCGCGCTCACCGCCGACTTCCACAGACCCGAGGAGGGCGGCATCGAGCACCAGTACCCGATGCCGGAGGTCCCCGCCCCCGAGGAACTGCCCAGCGCGCTGGAGGAGGTCGGCTCCCGGCTCGGCGAACTGCCTCCGTTCATCAGCCGCCGCCAGCCCTTCGACATCCGCTACGTCGACCGGCTGCGCTGGAGCAAGGACGAGCTGGAGGGTGTCGAGGCGCGCAGTGGCGTGTGGCTGCGCACCAACGGCCCGCTGCCGGACGACCCGCTGATCCACGTCTGCGCCCTCACCTACGCCAGCGACATGACGCTGCTGGACGCCGTACGCGCCCCCGTCGAGCCGCTGTGGGGTACCCGGCACTTCGACATGGCCTCGCTCGACCACGCGATGTGGTTCCACCAGCCGTTCCGGGCCGACGACTGGCTGCTCTACCAGCAGGAGTCCCCGATAGCCCACGGCGCCCGCGGCCTCGCGCGCGGGCAGATATACGACCGGAACGGGCAACTGGTGGTGTCGGTGGTGCAAGAGGGCCTGTTCCGGCCGTTGAAGGGCTGAGTTGCTCATGTGTTGCCGCCGTACTGCCGCCGCATCGCCGTCCCTTGCGACCTTGCGGTCTCCTTGCGGTATCGGCGGCTCCCCCGGAACGGGGAATGATCCGTCCGGGCGGACAGCGTTGTGGAGGATGACCGAAACGGACGGCTCGAACGGCGGGCCGTCCACGGACCGAACCGGGAGGGTTGACCGATGACGGCGACGGCCATGGAGGACTGGAAGCACTGGAGCGACAGGCGGGCGGCATCGGTGAGCGCGCTGCACGGCCAGCTCGCACTCACCGGCACGCACTGGCTGGAGCCCGAGCCGACCGAGGTCCCGGGCCTGCCCGGACGCTGGTGGGCCGACGTCGAGGGCGTCCGGGTACGGGCCGCGGCGGCCGACGGCATCACCGTCGCGGGCGCCGACGGGCCGGTGGACGGCGAGGTGCTGCTGCGCCCGGACACCGACCCGGCCGCCGACACCGCCCTTCTCGGCGACCTGCTACTGGTCCCGATCGAGCGCGAGGGCGAGCGCGCCCTGCGGGTCTTCGACCCGGCCGCGCCCGGCCGGGCCGCCTTCGCGGGGATCTCCGCCTACCCGTACGCGCCCGAATGGGCCGTACCCGCCGTCTACACGCCCTTCGACGACGCGACGCAGTCGGTCGTGGTCCCGAACGCGGACGGCAAGGACCGCCCGTTGGCCGTCACCGGGAAGATCGAGTTCACGGTGGCCGGGGAGCACCGCACGCTGACCGTCAGCCTCGCCGGCAAGCGACTCAGCGGCGTCATCGCAGACGCCACCAGTGGCGTCGACACCTACCGCTTCCGCTTCATCACCCTGCCGGCGCCGGACGACCAGGGCCGTACCGTCCTGGACTTCAACCGGGCCTACCTGCCGCCCTGCGCCTTCGCGGACCACTTCATCTGCCCGTTCCCCCCGCCGGGCAACCGGCTGGACTTCGCGGTCGAGGCGGGGGAGAAGCAGGTGCTGACGCGGTAGTCCGGCAGGGAGGCGGGGTCGACCGTGGTGTCGGCCCCGGTGCGGAGCGCGTGAGGGGTGGGGCGGAGCATGGGGGCTGTGTCGACCAATCATCCTGCCAATTCAGCCGCCGATCCAGCCCCACCGTCAGCCCCGGTGCCGGCCGATGAGCCGCCCGCCCCAGGACTGACGGCGGAGCCCCCTCCCTGGTACCGGCGGACCTTCGCCGATCTCAGTCCACTGCGCGAGCACCCCGACTACCGCCGGGTCTGGTTCGGGCAGGTGGTCTCCTCCATAGGTCAGCAGATGACGGCCGTGGCCGTCTCCGTCCAGGTCTACGACCTGACCGGCTCCGCTTTCGCGACCGGACTGGTGGGCCTGTTCTCGTTCGTCCCGCTGGTCGCCTTCGGCCTCTACGGCGGCGCGATCGCCGACACCGTCGACCGGCGCAAGCTGGGCCTGATCGGTTCGGCCGGGCTCGCCGTCGTCTCCGCCGTCCTCGCCGCACAGGCCATCGCCGGGCTCGGCCTGGTCGCCGTCCTCTACGCAGCCGTCGCCGTCCAGGCCGGGTTTTTCGCGCTCAGCTCACCCGCCCGGTCCGCGATGATCCCCCGGCTGGTCCCCAGCCACCAGCTCCCGGCCGCGAACGCCCTGGCCACCGTCAGCATGAACCTCGGCCTCACCGCCGGCCCGATGCTCGGCGGCGTCCTGATCGGCGCTTACGGAGCCCAGGCCGCCTACCTGGTCGACACCGTCGCCTTCACCGGCACCCTCTACGCGATGTGGCGCCTGCCCGCCATGCGGCCGCTCGGCGAACGCAAGGGCCGCGCCTCCGTCCTCGACGGGCTGCGCTTCCTGCGCGAGCAGCCCAACCTGCGCACCAGCTTCCTCGCCGACCTGGCCGCGATGATCTTCGGCCTGCCGCGCGCCCTCTTCCCGGCGATCGCCGTCACCTTCTACGTCGGCGACGCCCGCACCGTCGGCCTGCTGGTGGCCGCCCCCGCCGTCGGCGCCCTCATCGGCGCGCTCTTCTCCGGCTGGGTCAGCCGGGTCCACCGCCAAGGCGCCGCCGTCCTCGCCGCCGTCTCTGCCTGGGGCCTCGCCATCGCCGCCTTCGGCGCGCTCCACAACCTCTGGCTCGGCCTCCTGTTGCTCGCGGTGGCCGGCTGTGCGGACACCGTCAGCATGATCTTCCGCAACACGATGATGCAGGTCGCCGCCCCCGACGAGATGCGCGGCCGCCTCCAGGGCATCTTCACCGTCGTCGTCGCTGGCGGCCCCCGCCTCGGCGACTTCGAGTCCGGCGCCGTCGCCGCCCTCACCAACCCCGCCACTTCCGTGATCACCGGCGGCCTCGCCTGCGTCGCTGCCGTCCTCCTCCTCGCCGCCCGCCAGCCCGCCTTCCTCACCTACGACGCCCGCCACCCGACCCCCTGACCACCCCGCCCCCAAACCTGGCAGCGAGCACCCCCCGACGTGCTGTATTGTTTTCCACGTCGCCGGGACAACCGGAGACAAGGTCGAAAAGCCAACCGGCAGAGCCCCCCAGGCCCCGCCGCACGGCACGAGACCACGGGACGTGGCGCAGCTTGGTAGCGCACTTGACTGGGGGTCAAGGGGTCGCAGGTTCAAATCCTGTCGTCCCGACTGGAGTTCTCTCCATTGTCGCAGGTCAGGGCCTTGTTTCACGAAAGTGGAGCGAGGCCCTTGATCGTTTTGAGGGCCTGCCTCTCACAACTTCTCACATCCGTGATGATCATGGTCAGCTGAGCAGCTCGCCGAGCTTCTCCGAGCCCGCCTTGAGGCTCTGCGGGTCGGGGTGTACGTAGACCCGCTTCGTGAAGCTGAGGTCCGAGTGACCGGCCCAGGCGGAGACCACGGTGTCCGGGACGCCGTTGTTGGCCATCCAGGAGAGCGTGGCGTGGCGGGCGTCGTAGAGGCGAACCTTTCGAACGCCGGCGTGCTCCATGAGTTTGTACGCCTCGCGCCGGAGCTTGTCCGTCTTGAGCGGGTTTCCCAGCTCGTCGACGAGAACATATCCCGTGTCGTTGTAAGCGGTTCCGGCTGCCAGTTTCTCCGCCGCCTGGATCGCCTTGAAACTCTTCAGGGCCTTAAGGGCGGGCGCAGGGAGGGGAAGAGTGCGCTTTCCGGCCTCGGTTTTGGTGTCCTTCTCGACGACCTTGTTGCGTGACCCCTTCTCGAGTGTGCGGTCGTAGACGATGGTCCGGGTGTTCTGGACGGCGATCGTGCCGCTTGCATTGAGGTCGACGTCCTCGTCCCAGCGCGCGCCGCAGACTTCGGCGGGGCGTTCGGCGATGAGCGCCAGCATCATTGCGGCGTAGAGGCGGTGACCCTTGATGGCACCGAGGAACGCTTTGACCTCGGCCTCGTGCCACGGGATGTTGTTGGGCTTGTTCGCCTCCGCCTTCTTCTTGGCCTCGCGTGAGATCGTGACGTGCTGGGCGACGTTGCGCACCACCAGGCCGCGGCGTACGGCGAGGTTCAGCGCGGCGCGCAGGCGGCCCAGGGCCAGCCGCACGCTCCTGACCCCGAGTCCGGTGCCGGGTCGCCCGCCGCGACGCCGACCGCTCGTCAGCATCCAGTCCACGAGGGCCTCGATGTCGTCCTCGGTGAGGCTCTGGAGCTCCTTGTGGCCGCTGTGGGCGCGCACCGGGACCATCGCGCTCTCGTAGTTGGACGCGGTTCCTTCCTCGACGTCGCGCGTCGCGCTCTTGAGCCAGATGTCCAGCAGGTCGTTCAGCGTCATCTTGCTCGGGGCCACGAACGAGCCGATGCCGAGCTCGTGACGTATGCGGGAAAGCTCGGCCATCGCCTCCTTCTTGGTCTTGAAGGTCCGAGTGAGCTGCTTGCGCTTGCCCTCGGCGGTGACGCCGATGTCAACGACCAGGCGGTAGCGGACGCTGCCGTCCTTGTGGACGATCTTGCGTATGGGTTCCTTCACGTAGCTTCCTTCATTCTCTGTCTTCTGTGCGTACTGCGTCCTCGGCCTGATCGACGGCCGAGAGATCGTCGGGGAGCACGGGCGGGATGAGACCCCGCTCACGCATCCGCTTCCGGAAAGAGGCCAGCTCCTTGCGGTCAGCGTCCGCGTACTCCTCATAACCAGCGGCCAGCTCCAGAAGAGCGGCCTTGCGGTCCGGGGCCGGTGTGGTGCTCGCGGCCCGGCGCCGCTCCGTTGCCAGTGCTGCGGATGCTCTGGCAGCGGCGGCGAGGTCGGCGTGCGCCCGGAAGGTGTCCAGCACGTCGCGAGCGCTCCCCGGCGGTGCCGGATCTGCGGCCGGTGTCTCCCCGGTGAACCAGGCAACCGCATCCCAGGTGGAGACCTCCTGGCCGGGCAGAACCTCGACGCTCTCGGCGGAACCAAGAGGGAACAGCAGGGTGATCGGTGGCACCCCGAGCACGTCTGCGAGGACAGCGAAGTCGGTGAGCGTGATGGTGCTCCGGCGCCCTGATTCCAGGTTCTTGATCGTCTGATCGGTGATCTCCGGCAGGCCGCGAGCGGCGCAGCCGTCCGCGACCGCCGACATCGTGAGGCCAGCCGCCTTCCGGGCCTCGCGCATGGACTGGGCTACCCGGGTGGTGAAGGTCGTCGACCAATGCTCTGGGGTCATGGATGCACTTTACGATCAGAAAAAGTGCTGCTGCAACTCCGTGATACAAACTGACGGCATCACTGCAGCACGTCTAGCGACCAGGAGAGCATCATGACGGCACCCACCTCCGACGGCATGAGCGCGCCCGAACTGCTCGCCCTTCCGGTGGCGATCGACCTCGACACGGCCAACCGGGCGCTGAGGATCGGCCGGTCCACCGGGTATGCGCTCGCGAAGGCAGGCGAGTACCCCGTCCGCGTCCTGCGACTCGGCAGTGCCTACCGCGTTGTGACCGCGGACCTGCTGGCGCTACTCGGCGTCACGGGCCACGGAGGGGCGGCCGAGGGTCACGGGGCCCTCGGGGTGGAAGAGGCACACAAGTTGTGCGCATAGAAAGCTCATCCTGGCCGCCCATGCCAGGCGGCCAGGATGAATGCGGTCATCAAGTTGGGATCTGAGCGCCAGGTCGACCGCGGGACCTTCGCCACCCACAAGAGCGGCACCAGGACGTGCTGGCCGTTCCCCGCTCGCCCGGATCGAGACCGCGCGCTGGGGCCGCGTGGTTACCCGCACGGTGGACGAGGTGGTGGGCTTGCAGCTGTCCTACAACTTCGGCAGTCCGCGCCAACACGGCTCGGACGCGAAGGCACTCACGACCGAGTGCGCGAGGCCTGCTGTCCGCCGATCCGTCGGGCATATTCGGGGAGGCCGTGCGCACGGAGGTCGTCATCGTTCGCCGTCCTTGGCGGCGCCGGGGCTGGAGTCTGGTGCTGGCGTAGTGAACTCCAGTAGCGGATCGGTGACCGCCTCGCGCCAGCGCTCGCGGTGGCCGCTGGCTCGCAGCCGGAAGTAGACGGTCTCTCGGCGCTCGTCGGCTACGGTGCCGAAGTGCCCGCCAATGTTGTGGGCGAGCAGGTAGTGGACGAGGACCAGGCTCCCGGCTGGACCGGTGACCTGGAGCGGGGCTGGCAGCTCGACGGGCGGGTACGGAATGGCGTCGCGCAGCGCGTCTGCTCCGTGTTCGTGCAGCCAGGTGGCGGTACGCAGGTGGCTTCCGGGCCAGACCCACAGGTTGCCGCGGTCGCGCTGGCTCTGATCGGTCAGCGGGAGGCCGGCCAGAACGGTGAAGGTGCCGGGGCGGCCGTCGTCTTCGGTCGGGGTGAGGCCGTCGATGTGCGGGGCACCGGGGTGGTGCGGGTGCGGCGGGAGCGTGAACGCCAGCTGGGCGACCTCGGGTACGGGCAGGCCGAGGTCGGCCCGCAGGAACGGGCGGACGATGTCGTTGATGCCGCTGTCCTCGTAGAGCGCGCGCAGATCGGCGTCGTCGGCGAGGGCCGGCCACAGGAAGTACGGGCCGGTGTGGTCGGAGCTGGGCGGCGTGAGGGAGAGGTGGTGAGCGAGCAGCCCGCGCCAGCGGCGGATCTGCCTGGTGGTGAGGATGCCGGGCATGACGCAGTAGCCGTCACGGCGAAATGCGCTGACAGCACGGGGAGTTGTCATCTCCATCAGGCCATGGAAGCGCCGGAGAGCGGCCCGGGCAACGGGATTTCAGCGCGGCCCGGCTTCCTGCCCCCGGAACCGCTCGTTTCTCCGGCGGTCTACTCGTGGCGGGTGTCTTGGCCGGCAAGTGGTCAGTCCAGGAGCTTCTCCACGGTCCGGTGCGCGGCGAGGAAGCGCTCAGCCCGCTGCAGGAGCACCGTGTCACCGAGTTCGCTCAGGTGGACGCCATCGCTCCACAGTCCGGCAACCCCGTGGTCGGCGGGCGCTGAGGCCAACTGTCGGGCGGTCGCGATAAACGGCGCCCACACGTCGAGGAACAGCGCGCCGTGGTCGGCAGCAGCCTTGGCTGCGACCTCGTTGTAGCGGGCCAGCTCGGCGTTCATCTTCCCGACGGTCTCCGGCTCCTCGATCGCACCGAACGGCGTCTCGGAGATCACGACGACCTGACGGGAGTACCCGCCGAGCTGCGCCAGCATCGCATTGATGTGCCTGGTGTATTCCTCGATGTCGACCGCCTCGGCCATGCGGCCCTGAAAGCGGCGCCAGACGTCGTTGATGCCGCATCCGAGGATCACCAGGTCGTAGTCGACGCTATTCGTGGTGCGGTCGTCGGCGACGATCTTGGCGATGTCTCGGCTGGTGGCGCCGCCTTCGCCGTGGTTGCGGATGTCGAAGGTGACGTGGGGGAAGCCGACCCGGAGCCCGAGGGCGACCCGGTGGACCCAGCCGCGTTGGTGCCAGCCCTCGACGGTCACCTTCGAGTCGACCGCGGGGAGGTTCGCCTGGTCGGTCAGCTGGGCGTTGTAGCCCTCCAGGTGCTCCATGATGCTCGTGCCGAAGAAGCCGAGGGTCAGGGCGCGCCGGTCCTCGCCGATTGTCAGGGCGCGGCCGCGCTGGGCGCGCAGCCGGGTGGCGGCGCTGGTGTCCTCGCTGGTGCCGGTCATCGGGGAGAGTCCCGTTCGCTGGATTCGGATGCTGGCCGAGGGCCTGGTCACAACGTACCGTTTGTGAGCACCTAGTAGCGGTCAGTCAGTTAAGGCCGTCCTCGCTGACCAGGAAGGGGCCGATGGCGAGCCTATCCAGTGGGCCGGCGGCGAACGTGGCGACCGCGTCCCGGGGCATACACACAATCGGCTCCGCCTCGTGGTTGAAGCTGGTGTTCAGAAGCGCGGGCGGCCGACCGGTCTGTTCGGCGAAGGAGGCCAGCAGACGCGCGTAGGGGTTGGTGTCGTCGCGGGCGACAGTCTGCGGGCGCAGGATGCCGCCGGTGTGGACGGCCGCCGGGGTCAGCTCCCAAGGCCCGTTTCCTCCTGCACCTCCTGCTCGGCCAGGGGCAGAAGACCGGCGAGATCGCAGCCCTTCCGCGCTGTGGTCAACTGATTCCCCAGCCCGACGCAGCCCTTCACTCAGTTAAGGACCCGCCTCATGCGTGCCAGTGAACTGACCCTCGGCCGGACGTTCGGCGTCACCTTCGAGCACGGCGAGGACTTCTTCGACGCCCCGTGGCGGTGGCGCTCGCCGAAGCCGTGGCCGGCGCGCAGGAGGTCGCGGTACTCGCGGGCTGGCGGTTGAGCGTCCACGAGCGGGGCGAGCCTGTCGTCGCGCACCTCGTGCAGCGTGCCGTCGCGGCCGATGGCGATGACGGGGCTGTCACCGAGGACCGCAGCCTCGATCTGGTGCGCCCGCCGTCGCACGATCGCCACGGTGGAGGCCGGGGACGAGCCGGGGGCAAGCGCGTTGCTGGTGGCCACGGTGTCGATTGCGGTGGCGAGCACCTGGCGCAGGTCCATGTCGGGATCGCGGGTGAGGAGTTCGGCGATGGACGAGCCGAGGGTGTTGGCGTACCAGCCGCCGCGGGGCTGGTCGTCGGTGACGGTGGAGACGCCGTCCAGGACGATCACGGCGCGGTCGGTGGTGAACACGCGGTCCTCGCTGGGGCGAGCGGGCCCGGCGAGTTTGCCGATGCGGACAGTGGAGCCGCCCACCAGGGCCGTACGAGAATCGGCACTGGGATTGGTCTGCATGAAGAACTCCGATCTGGACAGGTTCGGGCGAATGTCAGTGCTGTGGCACGGCAGGACACAGCGGGCCGGCAGCCCGGGGCCCGCAACGGCCAAGGCCAGGCGGGGATTACCAGCCGTGCAGAGCCTCGGTGATCAGGGCGCGGGCGTCCTGCCCGTAGACGGCGGACTCCTGGAGCAGCCTGAACGCCCGGTGGAAGAGGCCGACACGCTTGGGGTCGGTGATGGTCTCGCATCCGCGGTAGCCCTCCACCTCCACGCGGGTGCCGTCGTGGATGCCGAAGCCGTCGCCGGGGTAGACGTGCAGGCGGGCTCGGGCCGGGATGATCCCCAGCCGCAGGCCCGGCACGTCGAGGACGCCCAGCAGGTGCTGCAGTTGGTCGCGCATCACCTCGGGGCCGCCGATGCCGGTCAAGAGGGCCTGTTCTCCGAGCAGGACGTGGTAGGTCCGGCCGTCCTGCCCGAGGTAGCGGGCGCGGGCGGTGCGTTGGGCCGCGCCGGCGTGCGAGTCGTCGGGGAGCTGGTGCAGACGGGCGACCATGCGCAGGACCTCCTGTGCGTACGCGGGAGTCTGCAGGTTGCCCCAGATGAGGTCGGGGCTGTGTCCGGCGTAGTCGCTGGTGGCGGCGGTGAGTTCGTGGAAGGCACGCTGGATGTGCTCGGTGCCGCGGGCGAGCAGGTCGTCCCACGAGGTGGCGGCGGACGGCTGCGGCGTTTCAGGTGAGTTCGGTGTGCTCACTGGCTTCTCCCTGCTGGTCGGATCGGCTCGGATCGGGGACTACCGAGTGGGCGTGTCAGGCACTGGCGGTGGTCTGGTGGGGCAGGCGGTCGCCGAGGTCGTACTGGGCGGCCTGGAGGAGATAGCTCTCGCGGTAGCGCGTGGCCGGCTCCTGGGCCATCAGCTCGTAGTGGCTCCCCTGTTCTACGAGGCGGCCGTGGTCGAGAACGAAGATGCGGTCGGCCTTGGCGGTGGCACCGAGGCGGTGGGTGATGAGGACGACGGTGACGCCGAGGGCGGTGAGCTGGCGGATCTGCTCGAACGCCTCGACCTCGGTTTCCGGGTCCATCGCGGACGTCGGCTCGTCGACCACCACAAGAGCGGGGAGCCGGCCGTGGGCATCCGGCGTGGTCAGCCGCAGGTGGGTGCGGGCGAGGGCGACCTTCTGCCACTGTCCGCCCGAGAGACCGACGCCGCCCTCGAAGCCCTTGGCGACGAGGGTGTCCCAGCTGCGGGGCAGCTCTTCGATCACCGGGTGGAGATCGGCGTAGTCGGCGGCGCTCTCCAGCTGCCGCTGGTCGCAGGCGACTTCGGGGCGGCCGAGGAGCAGGTTGGCGCGCAGGGTGAAGGACCAGCGCTGGAAGTTCTGGGCTAGGAGCGTGGGTCAGTAACGAGCAAGCGGCTCCGCTCCCGTCACCGACGGATCGGTCGCGGCGGCCTCGGCGGGGCCTGTGTGGGGTTCGG
>NZ_JBSFJV010000081.1:0-35332 GCF_053598235.1 Kitasatospora sp. NPDC001159 | reverse complement strand
CGCTGTTCCTCGCTGGCCTGGTCGGCCAGGTACGCCGAACCGAGGTGCCGGGCGGGATCGGTGGCGTCGAAGACCTCGATCTGCAGGTCGTTGTGAGGCAGGTGCCGGATCCGCACCTTGGTGCCGACGTGGCCGGTCATCCACGGGGCCACATACGCGCGGCGGCGCCATGTGACGCCGCTGGTGGTGATGGTCCGGGTGCGGCCGTCGTCCTCCAGAGCGAAGTGCACCAGGTGCCCGGGCGGGACGTCCTCGACCGGTGTCGGGTCAGCCTCCCAGGCCATCTGTGGAGTGAGCGCACCGCCCAGCCCTGCCGGGCGGTGCTCGGTGTTCCACCAGCGCACCCAGTCCAGCAGGATCTGAACGAACGCCGCGAACGGCAGCAGTTCCTCCCCGGTCGCCGGCTCCTGGGCGCCGACAGGGCGGGGGCGGCGGGTGTAGCCGGGCAGCGAGACCAGCAGCATCTCCTCCACCGCGTCGTTCAGCTGCTCGATCGTGCCCTTCAGGTGCGGGGTGTAGGCGGGCAGGTCCTGGACCGGGACCGCGAACGCGCCCAGCGCCTGGGTGACCGTGGCGCACAGGAACTCCTTGCCGCGGTCGACTCGCACCAGTGACGGCAGGCCGCCGAAAGGGAACGGCTCCTGGCGGCTGATCCCCACACGCAATGCGGCCAGCACCGCCTCTCTGGAGGGCTGGTGCGGGGTGATGGCGACGCCGGTGATCGCCTTCGTCGCGCAGTCGATGAACCACGTGATCCATGGACACTGCGCAACGCCCTCGACGTCCACCCGTACCGGGGCGCGTTTGTGGTCACCTTCCCAGCAGGCGTTTCGCCATTGCCTGGGCCGCTGCCCGAACACGTCGTGCCGTCGCCGTGCCCGCTCACCGCCCCGCAGCCCGGCCCGTTCCCCCGCTGACAACTCCCGCGCGACGGCGCGCTGCAACGCACGCAGTGACGGAACGGTCACGGTCGGATCACCGGCGGCCTCGGCCGCCAGCTGGCGGTGCACCGCGGCGACGTTCCCGCCCCACAACGCCATCAGCGCCCGGATGTGCGGTGTCACCACCACCGCCGACGTCCGAGCCCGGGCCGTCAGACGTCCCTCCCTACGTGCGGCGGCCAGCCAGTTCCACACCGTCCGCTCGCTCACTCCCGACGTGTCGGCCACCAGCCGCACGTGAGCGGTGGCCAACTCGCCACGGCCGTCCAGCGCCATCAACCTGGACACCGCCGCCGCCCGAGACATCAGCCCCGCACCGGGCTCACAAACCGGCTGCCGCGCGGACTCCCCCACCAGACCCCTCCCGTATCCCGGGCCGTGCCAACCCCGACCCTGTCTGCGGCGTAGTTGTCCACCCGGACGGCGATCATTCCGACACGCCGCTCCACAGCCTCCGAACCAGTGCAATCAGGCGGCCCGAGGTTTCAGCCGACGCGCCACACTGAAACCCGGAAGAACACCAGCCGCCGGACGGCCACCCGCAGGCCATCCCAGGCGACACGAAACCTTCAGCGGAAAACGACACAGGCCTTCAGCGCCAGCGACACACGTCTTCAGCGGCGTGACCGCACCACCCCAGCAAGCTGACCGCTGAAGGGAATCTACGTACCAGCACTGAAAACAAGCCGTCGCCTAACAGGCCGGCACCGACCCCGACGACGGCGACGAGCCACCGCTTTGTGCAGCATCCGTCCGCTGACGTTGCCGTCAACTACTGCCGTCAAGACGCGCGAAGGCCCGATCGGAATTCCTTCCGATCGGGCCTTCGCCGTTTAACTCAATTAGGTCCGACCTCGCTCTATCAGCGAGGCGCAATTGAGTTGATCAATTCTCCTCGCAGGCTCTCCAGGAAACCCCAGAGATCACGAGAGATGATCTCCACCCCATGCGTTCCGGTTTCATAGGTGTCGCCGATTAGAGATCCGCCGCTGAGACGGTAGACGTTCCCCTGGGCGGCACCAAGAGCAAACAGGCCGCCCCCTCCATCCGAGCCAAAGACAACGATCGAGTCGCTAACGTCGCCAGCAAGAATCGTTGGCTGATCGCCGTTGACCGCCTCGACGGCGGAATGAATGAAGAATCCACTGTCCAGGTCCGGAAGGGACAGTCGCTCAACCTGCTCGTAGAAGCTGAGCAGATCTCCCGAGATCCCGGCTGCTACCAGAGACACCCTCCCCTCGCTCTCGGCCCCGGATGTCGCCCTGACCAGCACGTTCTCCCCTGGAGGGTAGCCGAACTGGCTCTCGAAGCCCTGCGTGAACCTGGGGATGAGTTCACACATCACCTCAACCCAACTACTTAGGTTCTCCCCAGTAATAGGCACCATATCCCCTATCAATTTGAGCGGCGAAGTCTTCAATCTGAGCCCGGGACGCATTTGGATTCATATCGCGAAACCACTTCCACTGATTGGTGATTTCCTGATGAACATTCGCCCCACGCGACTGCATCCTACTCCCTGGGATTCCTCGCATATTAGATGGGGCATCGAAGTCGAAGCCTGCAAATTGCGGGTCGTCCCGATACTCCTGGGGAATCGCGTGGTGGGCATCCCAATCGTCAGGCAACCGCTTGAGGCCGGCTTTGTTGAGAGCCGCATTGAACCTCCCGCGATAGTTGGTCAGCTTGATAGTTGGGAACTCTGGATCGTAGCCCGTGGCGCAGGTGTTGTGCACCAGCACCGGCGTCGTACCAGCGAGTACATAGTACGTGTGCTACGCAACCCCTCTCCACCTGCTTTTTCGCAGGTCAGCGGCGGTTTGACGGTCCGTCGATGTCCGCGGATGTGCGCCAAAGTCCGTGGTTGTTGCCGTCGCTACTGCCGTCAGAGGTATAGACCAATTGCCCTGCCGCTGGCTGCGCGCGTGATCTTACTGCCATGCTCCGGGCTCGGCGCGGACGATGGTGCGGGTGGTCTGCTCGTACGACTGGTGACCGGTCTGCGCGCAGTGCCCGGCGATCCAGCGGGTCAGGTCTTCGGGGGTGTGCATCCGGCCCGATGCGGCTGCGCAGTCCTCTTCTTCACCGGTGATGCAGACTGCCTCGAAGGTCGGCAGCGCCATGGGGTCAGGGTCGGTCGTCACGTTGTACTCGCGGAACCGGTAGCGGCTGGTCGTGCCCATCAGCGTTCGTCGGCTTCCTGCTGGGGAGTGGGGATGCGCTGCCCCCGTGAGTCCGCGACGTTGAGGGCGTCCGACAGGGCCTCGGTCAGCCGGCGGGCCAGCCAGCGGTACTCGACGCTCGACGACACTCGCTCTCCCGGAGCCAGGACGCCCCTGGCGTACTCCAACAGTTCTTCACCCATGCTGAGCTGCATCGCTTCGATGCCGTCGGCGAGTGTCGAGAGGTAGCCCTGACCGTTGGTGCTCAGGTAGCAGAGGCGGCCGTCCGGCGCGGTCCACGGGAGCAACCGCAGGCCGCCCACCGCAGATTCCGCGTTCCTGCGCGGCAGATGGTTCGCATAACCGCCGTTCTGGTTCATCTGCGCCTGCCCGTGGTCGGCCTTGCGGTGGCTGTCCTGCATCACCCGCAGGTCGGACAGCCGGGAACGGTCGCGGCTGCGCACGGCTGCGCGGGCACGCTCGCGGAGCCTGACACACTCCGCGCAGACGGAGCCGGGGCGCTCCCGCCGCCGTGTCGCCTTGGCCATGCTGCTTTCCCTTCCTCGGCCGGATCTGTTGATCAGGATCCCGTTGGCGTGAACCTTGCGGAGTAGCCAGCGTGTCTGCCGCTGTGTCTGCCAAGCTGGCCTGGTGCGCGAGACGGTCGGGGAACTCATCAGGCGGCTTCGCCTGGCACGAGGTTGGAGTCAGCGGCGGCTGGCCGACGCGCTGGCCCAGGCCGCTCCCGGGCGGGTTCCACCGACACGAAACGACGTGTCGCGCTGGGAGATCGGCACTCGCTCTCCCAGGGAGTGGCTGCCCTTCCTCGCCCAGGTGCTGGAGGTCCCCCGGGAGATGCTGGAGGCCGCCAAGGCCGTCCGGCCTCCCGAGCCCGCGCCTCGGGTGCTGACCGTCGCGGACTTCCTGCCCGAGGGCGACCCGCTGGCCCCGCTGGGTGCGCGTACCGGCCGGCGGATCGGCGCCGGGCAGGTCGCCGACCTGGCCCGGCGGGTGCACGGCCTACGGCTGGCCGACGACGTGGTGTACGGGAAGGACCTGATCGCCCCCGCCCTGCGGGAACTGCGGGCGGCGGTCACGCTCTACCGCGAGGGCACCCACACCGAGCAGGTGGGCCGCGAACTGCTACGGACGATTGGCGAATTGGCGCAGATCGCCGGTTGGGTCGCATCCGATGCGGGCGAGCACGGCGAGGCGGAGCGGATCTATCAGCTCGGGATCAGTGCCGCCCGTGCCGCCGGGGACAGCGTGCTGTCGGGGAACGTGGCGGGCTCGCTGGCCTACCAGTGGAGCAACACCGGACGCCCCCACGACGCCGTCAACCTCGCCACCGCCGCCGTCCAGGAGGCCGGTCCCGCTGCTCCGGCGAAAGCCCGCGCGCTGTACTTGGACCGGGTGGCCTGGGCGCACACCCGCGCCGGCCAGGACCGCCTGGCGATGGCTGCCCTCGGGGAGGCCGGCGAGGCCCTGGCCCAGGACTCGGCCGGTACCGAGTCGCCCTCGTACCTGTACTGGATGGACGCCGGGGAACTGCAGGTCATGGAGGCCCGCGTCTACACCGAGCTGCACCGGCCGCTTCGCGCCGTTCCGCTGCTGACGGACGTCCTGGGTCGTTACGACGCCAGTCACGCGAGGGAGTTGGCGCTGTACCTGTCCTGGCTGGCCGTGGCCTACGCCGATGCGAACGAGCCTGAGGCGGCGGCGGGGACGGCTGGCCGGATGCTCGCCCTGGGGCAGAGCGGCAGCGAGCGCACCACGGAGCGCACGCGGATCGTGCTGGACCGGCTGCGGGCGTTCCGCGACGTCCCTGAAGTCGCCGAGCTGCTGGTGTCCTGACTGTCCCGGTCGCGCGGGGGGGCGAGTTCGGACTGCTGCTGGTCGGCGCCTCGGCACGCGGCACGGCTCGCGCGTGGGCTGGTCGCTCGGCGCGCTTGCGGTCGGTGGGTCGGCGGGTCGGCGGGTCGGCGGGGAGCTTCGCTCTGTGCCGGAGGCGGCGTCGGGCACCGCCCTCGGCGAGCCCGGCGATAGAAGCGGGTCGGACCCCTGGCCGACCCCGTTGCCCGCGATCCGGCCGTAGGACGGTCGCAGGCGACAACTTGCTCCGCGTTGCGGGCAAGGAGTCCATAGCCCACAACTTGCTCCGACCCTGGGCGGTGCTGGGGTAAGCAGCGCTTACCCCACAACTTGCTCCCATCGGGCACCAGTCGAGCCCCGCTCACGACCCGGCGGACCGCTGACCGCCGACACCCGTGAAGACCTCGGGGCCGTCCGGCCCTGGGTCGGTCGGCGACGTCGGGCCACCTCCAACGGGCGGGGCCCGCCTTGAACCTCGTAGAGAAAATCTGGACGCACAGCTCCAGCCCCTGCCGTCCAGCAACCGACGGGTCAGCAACCTCGCTCGGTGCCGCCCGCTTCAAGGGCCTCGACACGGGCACGCAGAGCGGTGAGCTGATCAAGCGTCTCGGCCAGTGCCAGCTCCAGCGCCTCAACGCGCGCCGCCGTCCCGCCGACAGGCGCGCTCCCCACCTCCCCGCCACCTGAGTCAGCGTCGGGGTGGGCGACGAAGGCTCCCTTGCCGGGGCGGGAGATCGCGTAGCCGTCCTGCTTCAGCAGGGCCATGGCCTTCTGCACGGACAGGCTGGAGGCCCCGTACTCCGCCATCAACACGGCCTGCGTCGGCAGCGCGTCCCCCGGCTGCAGCCCGCCGGAGCGGATCCGTTCCCGCAGGGCCTCGGCGATGACCTCGAACGTCAGCAACACCGTGCCGCCCGCCGGCCTGCGCCCCCGCCGCCCCACCGTCACCGCAGGTCACCCCGCTTTCTCTGCGCCTCTACCACCGAAATCCGGCCCGTCCAAAACGGAAGACCGGGGCCACAGTACTCGCGTCCCCACCGGCCACCGAAATAGATGAGGAGGGATGCACTTGAATGCGCGCTTGAAGCGATGCTACCTTCACGCACCGCCGGTGAACACCACCGCTGACCAGGCCAGACGTCCCCGGCCCACCATCCGCGCCCGCCGTCACGCGCACCGTTCCCACGTGCGCCAACCACCCGGGCCGCCCCTCAATCGCCTCTCCTCTTCTCCCGACTCCTGCCGGAGGTCTGTCCCCATGCCCGCGCAGCTCCAACTCCCCATCCCCGCGACCACCTCCACTCCCGCCAGCGCGGCGTTCGCCGCACCGGCGCTCACCACCAGCGCCGACACGTCCGCGAACAGGAACTCGGCGCTGGAACGCCGGGCGCGGCTGACAGCCAGGCTGGCAAAGCTCGCCGCCGCCGGATACCTCGCACCCCTGGCCCGGCAGATCGGCTCCCTGGGCGGTTGCGCCCGCCCGATCCGGATGACCGGCCACCGGACCCGCCTGGACACCGCCACCGGCCAGATCCTCGACCACCTCGACACCCGCCACCTGCCCGCCGGCGAACTCCTGGTGCGCTGCGGCAACCGCCGCACCACCCGCTGCCCCGCCTGCTCCACCCTCTATCGCTACGACACCTACCAGCTCATCGCCGCCGGACTGCGCGGTGGCAAGACCGTCCCGGTCAGCGTCGCCACCCATCCCCGCGACTTCGCCACCCTCACCGCGCCCGGTTTCGGCCCCGTCCACAACCAACCCGGCACCACCCCCTGCACCTGCGGCACCCGGCACGCCGACGGCGACCCGCTCCTCGGCACCCCGCTGAACCCGCAGCGGTACGACTACACCGGCGCGGTGCTGTGGAACGCCCACGCCCCCGCCCTGTGGGCCCGCTTCACCACCCACCTGCGCCGCGAGATCGCCAAGGCCGCCGGACTGACCCAGCGCACCCTGCGACACCACGCCACGCTCTCCTACGCCAAGGTCGCCGAATACCAAAAGCGCGGCCAGATCCACTTCCACACCGTCATCCGCATCGACGGACCCACCGCCCCCAACAGCACACCACCCACCTGGGCCACCACCCAACTCCTCGACCACGCCATCCGCGCAGCCGCCAACCGCACCCGCGTCCACCCACAGCACCAGCATCCGTCCCGGGCCGGGGAGGCCGACCCGGCCCAGCCGGCGGGGCCCATGGCGTTCCGGTTCGGGCGGCAGATCGACGTCCGCGCCATCCGCAGTACCGACTTCACCGGCGAGGGCCCCGTCACCGACCGGCACGTCGCCGCCTACATCGCCAAGTACGCCACCAAGGGCGCCGAGACCACCACCGGCACTCTCGACCGCCAACTCCGCTTCCTCGCCGAACTCGCCCAGCACGACCTCACCGACCACGCCCGCCGCATGATCCACACCGCATGGCACCTCGGCACCCAGCCCCAGCACACCCACCTCCGCCTGCGCCAGTGGGCCCACATGCTCGGCTTCCGAGGCCACTTCTCCACCCGCACCCGCCACTACTCCACCACTCTGGCCCACCTACGAGCCGAACGTACCGCCTGGCGTAGCCCCCAGGACGACGCCCAGGGGTGGGCTGATAATGGCCAGTCGGTCGCTGACCGGCACCGTGACCGCGATGACCGCAGTGACCTGACCTCCGGTCACACCGACCCCGACGCCGGTCACCGCAGCGGTCACCGCACGAAGGACGGGCGGCGTGGGAGCGCGGACACGACGCTGGTGATCTCGCACTGGCAGTACGCGGGAACCGGCCTCCTGCCCGAACTCGCCCACCTCGCCGACCTCCTGTCCACCACACCGCGCCCCCCGCCCGAGCAACCGAGCCGCCCCAGGCACCCACAGCGCTCCCGTGACCAGGCCGGTCACTTCACCGACCCGCTGACCACCCCCGTCCAGACGGGGGCCATCGCGTGACCACCGACAGCGAACTCCTCACCGTCCCCGAGGTCATGGCCCGCCTCAAGATCAGCCGCTCCACCGTCTACGACCTCATCCGCACCCGGCAGCTCGCCTCCATCACCATCGGCCGCGCCCGCCGCATCCCCACCCACGCCCTGACCGCCCTCGTCCACCACCAACTCGCAGAGGCAGCCTGATGACCACCCCCGACACCAACCCCGCCTCCAGCACCAGTTCTCGCAGGGTCCGCGCCAACGGGGACGGCACCGTCTACCAGCGCAAGGACGGCCGCTGGGAAGCCGCCGGCTACGTCCTGGCCGCAGGCGACACCCGAAAGCGCGTCCGCGTCTACGGCACCACCCGGAAGGAGGCGCTGGCTCAGCTGACCGAGAAGATCGCCGCCAGCAACCGCGGCGTGCCCGTCGTCACCGCCCAGGGCAGCCTCGCGGTCTTCCTCACCTACTGGCTGGAGAACGTGGCCGTCCACCAGCTCCGCGAGAACACCCACACTCGCTACACCGCCTGCACCAACCGCTACCTCATCCCCGGCCTCGGCAAGAAGAAGCTCGCCAAGCTCACCGCCAAGGACGTCCGCACATGGCTCAACCAGCTCCGCACCACCTGCCAGTGCTGCGCACGCGGCCTCGACGCCGCCCGCGCCCAGCCCCGCTGCTGCGCGACCGGCACGTGCTGCGGCAAGCAGCTCTCCCCGCTGACCCTCGCCTACATCCACTCCGTGCTCAAGTCCGCCCTCGAGCACGCCGTCCGGGAGGAAGAGATCCCCCGCAACGTCGCCCGCAACGTCCGCACCGGCACACCCCGCCCCCGCCGCTTCGAACCCCTCACCGCCGACGAAGCCCGCACCCTCCTCACCGCCACCCAGGGCCACCGCCTCCACGCCCTGCTCGAACTCGCCCTCCGCACCGGACTCCGCAAGGGCGAACTCCTCGGCCTGCGCTGGGAAGACCTCGACCTCGACGCCGCCACCGCCAGCATCCGCCGAACCCTCCAGCGCACCCGCACCGGCGGCCTGACCACCCTCCCCACCAAGACCATCAGCTCCGAACGCCGCATCGCCCTCCCGGCCCCCTGCCTGCTCTCACTCCGCGCCCACCGCAAGCAGCAAGCCCAGGAGAAGGAGAAGGCCGGCGCACGCTGGGTGGACAGCGGCCACGTCTTCACCCGGCCCGACGGCCACCCCATCGAACCCGCCACCCTCACCCGGCACTTCAACGCACTCCTCCGCCGCACCCACCTCCGCCAGATCCGCTTCCACGACCTGCGGCACTCGACCGCGACCCTCCTCCTGGAACAGGGCGTCGAACTCGTCGTCATCAAGGAACTCCTCGGCCACGCCCACATCGGCGTCACCGCCACCGTCTACGCACACGTCCGCCTCCGCCTCCAGCGCGACGCCATCGACCTCCTCGGCCGCACCCTCGGACAGTCCTCCGGGGCAGCCACCGACCCCGACGGCGGCAACGAGCCGCCGCTCTGTGCAGCACCCGTCCGCTGACGTTGCCGTCAACTACTGCCGTCAAGAGCCCCAGAAGCCCCGCTGATGACATTTCAGCGGGGCTTCTGGCATGGCATTCTAGTTTGGCCGACGGCTTTTATCTGCAATAAGGCCGCATCGCAGACTTAGGCCGTCACGGCGTTCCGTCGGTCGCAAGGCCGAGCACGCCTGGATCGATTCCTTTGAAGGCCGCTAGCAGCTCGAATAGCACTCGAACCGCATGCTTGTCGGAAATCGAATCCAGCTTACTCCAGTCCGATACAGAGCCGTTCCACTCGGGCCAGATGGATCGGAGAACGAGAGTAGGCCAAGTCAAGTTATGGCCACTTCTCGCATGTGCTGCGATCCATTCGGCGAACCCGTCCAGAAAAGGGACTTCCGCAGCTTCTGAACTGACACCGAACCCTGAAAAGAATGCGACGTACTGCGCGAACGAGCCATCCAGGAAGAACATCGATGGCCTGAACTTCAGGTTTCTCAACAGCAGTTCAACGGGCAGGACCTCGGCCGTCATGGGTTGGGCCTCCAGGTGAGACCGCCACTAGCTGGATTTGGCGTCAGAGTCCCCGGTGTCAGCTTAAGGATCTCATTTGCATCGTCGCCAGGGATGCTCGGGTCTGCAAAGTTCTTCATATAGTCCTCGATTGATTCCCCACCTCTGCCAGTCCAGGCATCAAATGCCCTTCCATCCTTGATGACAACAAAATGCTGAGGCCAGTTAGTCTCGACGCCACGGTACACGTATGGCCGGGCGCCAGGGAATCGGCCAGCAACCTGGTAGATGTCACCACCCCCGAGCGCCTTCTGAATATCGAGAGCACACTGGTCACAGTCAGCGACGCCGTTAATTGCAGACTTCGCGCGCGGCGTCCAATTGCCACCGAGGTCTGGCCCGCAATTACTGTTGTGGACCAAGACCGGAGTGTTGCCCGCGAGGACATAGTACGTGTGAAGGTCGGCGACGGTGAGGTTGTACATCACCTGCTCGCCGGACACCTCGCGGACGCCCTCGACGGTGGCGTCCTGGCCGTTTTCCGTCTTGAGAGTGTGCCCTGACTCGAGGTCGGTCGCGGGGATCCACTTCTGAGCGGTGGTGTCCCAGAAGGGGTGCTCAGAGGTGGTGTGGATGACCTCCTTGCGGTCGCCCGATCGGACGGTGACATCGACGAGGTCGTTGTCGTCGTGCTTCCATGTGGCGGTGACGGCGCGGCCGCTGTCTTCGCCGACCTTCGGGTCAGCTGCTTGGACTTTATCGCCCGGTTTGATTTCGCTGATTTCCCGGGTGCTGCCGTCGGCCATGAGCACCGGCGTTGTGGCGTCGAAGCTGCACCCGCCGAATTTCGGTGCCAACTTGAACGCAAGTTGCTTCAAGAAGGCCATCTCTTCGACCTTGCTGCTCAAGAGATTCTCAGCGGCGCCCTTGAGATCGCCGTCATGAGCATCCATGAGTGCCGTAAGGGGGGAGGCCTCGGGAACTAGGAACGTGGTGGCGAGTTGGATAAATCCCTTGAGGCGTTCCTTCTTGGACCGGTGGAAGCGGACCAAGGACCAGTCATTGCCCGCGTGGTAGGGATGGTCCACGTTGGTGATGACATTGTCCCAGTAGTCGACGTTCCAGCCGCCTTCACTGTTGGGATGCCAAGCCTCGTGGATGATGTTGCGCTGTTGGTCCTCGCAGGTGCCGAATCCGCCGCAGACTCCTTCGGGGTGAAGCCCGCTGGGGTCGCTGAGGTTGGCGGGGTTGTTGTTGCTGTAGGCGTAGCCGTTCCACTGCTGGGGGTCGGCTTGGTCGAGGACGGGGTCGGGGCTGATGAAGCGTCCGTGGACGGGGTCGTATTGGCGGGCGCCGAGGTTGGTGAGGCCGGTGGCGTCGTCCTTGGTGCCGCCGATGAAGCCGTGGTCGCCGGCCCAGGTGGTGGGCTGGTTGCCGCGGGGGTTGCCGAAGGGGTCGGCCGGGCGCCGGGTCTCGGTGAGCGTGGTGCCGTCGAGGGCGAGGATGCCGGTGCCGTGGTGGTCGGAGATCTGGTAGGTGGTGTTGCCGCCTTGGCGGATCAGAGTGACGCCGCCGGGGATCTGGTAGTAGCGGACGCCGGTGACGGTGTTGGCGTTACTGTCGTAGACGAGTTCGTCGCCGCCGAGCGTGATGGTGGTCTTGCCGGGGTCTCGGCGGATGAGCTGGTTGCCGGCCGCGTCGTAGAGGTAGGTGGTCGGTCCGGCGGTGCCTGACGTGGTGTAGGAGGCGAGCTTGTTCTCGCTGTTCCAGGTCAGGGTGGCGGTGCCGGAGGTGTCGGTGACGGCGGTGGTGTTGCCAGCCGCGTCGTACTGGGCGCTGGTACCGGTGGTGCCGGTCGGCGCTGTTGTGGTGGTGCCGGTGAGGGCGTGCGGTCCGCCGGTGCCGCCGCCGGTGTTGGGAGCGGTGGTGGGGGTGTTGACGGTCCCGGTGGCCGGGAAGGTCTGGTTGGTGGTGGTGTCCTTGGTGGTGTCACCGGAGGGGTCGTGCTGGACGAGCTGGGTGCGGTTGCCGGTCAGGTCGTAGCCGTAGCTCTGCCAGTACGCGGCAGGTCCCCCGACCGTGGTCCTCATAGGGGCCTGGGCGCCGCTGGTGGGTGAGGAGTTGGCGCAGGACCCGATGCCCCCGACGGTGGGCTGCGGAGCCTGGGTGAGTGTGCCGGTGTCCGACCAGGCGCTGGTCAGCCGGCCGAGGTAGTCGTAGCCGAAGCACTGCAGGTCCGTGGACGACGGAGTGTTGTCCGGGATGTTGCGGACGGCGGTTAGCTGCCCGGCCGTGTTGTAGGCGTAGGTGAGTTGCTGGACGGCGCCGGTGGAGGCGGTCTGCTTGTCGACGAACTGCGACAGGGGGCGCCCGGTGGAGGTGTCGTAGGTGTTGGTGACGACGATCTGGGTGCCCCAGGGGTTCACCGTGGCGCGGATGCTGTGGCCGTAGGCGTCCCAGTCCGAGGACAGGTCGTAGGTGGCGCCCCCCTCGGCGCCGTAGGTGCTCAGCGGGCCGTTGTTGTCGTATTTGTAGTCGATCGTTTCACTGGCGATGTCGCCGACGGCCGAGCGGTTGTCCTTGGTGAGCGTGCCAGTGACGGGGTCGTAGATTGCCTGGTAGGTGTAGGTGAACGGGGTGGTGCCCTGGCCGATCTCGGTGCCGGGGATCGTGGTGGTGGTCTTGGTCGGGTGGTAGGCGGTGTCGTAGGCGAGCACGGAGCTGGTGTAGGCGATGCCGGAGGCCCCGTTGACGTAGCGGGTCGAGGTGGAGGGCTTGCCCTTGACGACGGTGTCGTAGGTGAAGCCGGTCAGCTGGTGGTCCGGGCTGACCGACCCGGCGTAGGTGCCCGTCACGCGGCCGAGCAGGTCGTAGGTGTAGGCGATGGTCTGATTGCGGGCGTCCGTGGACGAGGCCAGTCGGCCCGCGGCGTCGTAGGTCTTGGTGGCGGTGCCAGTGTCCGGGTCGGAGGTGTTGGTCTCCCGGCCGCGCTGGTCGTAGCCGTGGGTCCAGGTGTTGCCCGCCGCGTCCTTCTGCGTGGCCAGGTGGCCGTCTGCGGTGTAGGTGTAGGAGGTCACGTCCGCGTCGGCCTGGTTGCCGGTGGCGGTGTCGGTCTTGTACTGCCAGAGCTGGGCCTTGTGGCCGCGCGCGTCGGTGACGGTCGAGGTCGGCGTGGCGCCCGCGGGCGGTGTGACGTCGGTCCGGTCGGCGCCGGGATAGGCGGTGGTGGTCGTGGACTGGGCCACGCCGTAGGCGACGAACTGCTGGGTCACCGGTCGGCCGAGGCCGTCGTAGACGTTGTAGGTCTGTGCCGGGACCTTCTGTGTGGTGGTCAGGAACGGGGTGGTGCTGGGCGCGGTGTCATCGTTGTACCAGGGGCTGTTGGCCCTGGTGACCCGTCCCTGCGAGTCGTACACCGTGTCGGTGATCAGTCGGCCCGTGTAGGCGGTGAGCGCGGGAGTCGACTGAGTCTGGACGGTCCTCCCCTCGCCGTCCAAGATGTCGATCTTGACGGCGTAGCCCTTTTTAAGCAGGTCGGAGGTGGTCACCGTCGGAGGTACGGCGCTGCCGTTGACCACGCCCGGGATCGTGTAGGCGAAGGTCTTGTTGGCGCTCGCCGTGGTGGCCTGGCCCGGCAGCCACACACTGGTCGCCCGGCCGAGCGCGTCGTAGGCCTCGGTGGTCGTGCGGCCGTTGGGGTCGGTTGCCGTCAGCGGCAGGGCACGCGCGGGGTCGTACGTGGTGGTGCTGGTCCGGCCGGTGGACGCGTCGCTCGCACCGGCAGGCGCCGGGCTGGTGACAGTGATGCTGTTGGGCAGTTCACCCGCGTTGGCCGCCGCGTAGGCGGTGGTGATGGTCGCGCCGCCCGGATGTGCGCTGTCGGTGGCGTTGGGATCGGTTACGGCCGTGATGCGTCCGTAGCTGTCATACGTCGCGTTGGCCGTGCTGAACTGTGGGGTTCCGGTGGAGTCGAAGTGGTCGAGGGTCAGCGTGCTGGTCGCGTCATGCGCTGCCCCGAATTGTCCGAAGGACTGGCCGTCGTACAGCGTCCGGGTCCACGAGACGGTGTTGGCCGCCGTGGCCGTCGCGGTGCAGGCGTTCGCGCCGGAGACCGCTATCGACTCGGAAGCCACCTCCAGGACTTGCGGGTCCGGCCCGGTCGCGTAGCCGGTGCGGGTGCAGATGTCCGGCAGGCCGTCGGCACTGTCGAGCGAGGTGCTGACGCGGTTGCCCTTCGACGGGTCGGTCGTCGTCGTGGTGGTGCTGGACTGCCAGGTTCCGTCGGCCTTGAGCGACTTTGCCGTGTTCACGGTCGTGGTGGTCGCGTAGCGGGCGACGAGTGCGGGCAGGCCGTTGTCCTGGCTGTGGGTGGCGGTGGCCACCGGACCGCCGCTGAAGGACTTCACCGTGTAGCTGGTGACGGTTCCGGTGGCGTCGGCGCTGGTGTAGGTGTCGGTCTCGCGGGTCTGGCTGGAGAGCCAGTCGGAGTCGGTGGCCCCTCCACCCATCGGGCCTGCGGCCTGGATGCTGCGGGTGGTGCCATTGGCCAGCAGGTCGCCGTCCATGCCCTGATAGAAGGTGGTCGACTTCTTCGACTGCGGGCCGTCGTTGCCGCTGCCGGACACCTCGGTGACGGAGGCGTAGCCGCGGAATCCGTCCCAGGTCCGGTTCTTGTCCGGGGTGGCCGGCGAGTCGTCGCGGTGCCAGGCGGCCTTGCCATAGGTGTAGGCGGTGACCTGCGGCACCGAGCCCGGGGTAGCGGGGTTCACGGTGACGGTGGCGACCGGGTACTTCAGGAACCAGTCATCCACCGGGGCCGCACCGGCGATTGAGCCCGGCGGGTTCCACTTGACGTTGTAGCAGGAGAGTGTGTCGCTGTCGGCGGAGGCCGGCATGACGTTGTTCACGCGCGAGCAGGCGGCGGGGGCGTAGTTGACGCCGATGGTGCTGCCGGTCTCGGTGGTGATCAGCTGGATGCGGGGCCGGTTGTAGGCCGGCGGTGCGGGGACCAGGTTGGTGCCGTCCACGCGGTTGGGCAGCAGCTGTGAGGTGAAGGACACCGGCGGCAGGGTGATCTGGCCGCCGGTGGCCTGGGGGTCCTGGCCGGTGCGCTGGATGGAGGCGAGCCAGGGGACCTGGGTGTTCTCGGTGGCGTTCTGCACGTTGATGAACGTGTGGTTGAGCGTGTACGAGTCCACGGTCTGGTAACTGCCGTTGACCCTCACCTGGGTGGCGATGGACGCCAGCCACTTGGTGGTCCAGAACGTCGGCCCGTAGACGGTACACGCGCTGGTTCCGTCGCACTGCTGGTCCAGCGGCACGTCCGGCCAGTTCGCCGCGTTGGCCGCGGTGCGCTGGGACGGGTCGCAGGCCGCGGTGGAGGTGACGCACCGCTCGGAGGTGTTGAAGACGATCTTCGCGGCGGGGTTGTAGGCGCCGTTGTTGTTCAGCTGGTCCGAGAGGAGCTGGCCGTAGCCGATGGAGGCGGGCACGCCGGCGCGGGTGTAGGCGGTGCTGGTGCCGTTGCCGTTGTTCTGGGCGCCGCCGCGGGAGTAGTAGTTCGTCTCGGGGTTGTAGGTGTAGGTGGTCAGGTTGCCGTGCGGGTCCACGACGAAGTCGAGGTTCCAGCGCCAGGCGGTCTGGCACCACGAGCCCTGGCCCTTGGCCGGGTCGTAGCACGGGTCCCCGCTGTTGGGGGAGTAAACCGGGACGGTCCACGCCGAGCCGGAGTCCGCACCCAGGGTGGTCGGGTTGCCGTTCGCGTCCGGCAGATGGTTCAGGCCGAAGTAGGACACCGTTCCGCCGGTGTCGGTGACCTTGATGTAGGAGCCGTTCCAGGTGCCGTTGGTCGCACCGGTCAGGAACTGCACCTTGGTGCCGTCATCGTCCTTAAGCCGCCACGTGCAGGCCGCCTGCTCCATCGCCGCGGGCGCGCCGGACTGGCAGGAGGAGTCGTCGGGCACCAGCTGGCCGGAGTGGCCACCCATCGACAGGGTCATGTTCGCGCCGCCCCAGCACTGGTCACCGGAGCCGGTGATCCCGTCCAGCGAACACGGCTTGAACGACCGCTCAACGAAACCGGCACCGTAGTCCCAGCCGTCACCGATCCAGGAGGCCTGCGCGTTCGTCGACGAGGTCCGCCCGTCCACCGACGCCGAGTCGTACGACAGCGCCACCTTCGGGCCCGAGCCGGCCAGCGCCGGCGGCGCCTGCACGGGGTATCCATAGGTGAACGCCCCGGACGAGCCGCCCGCCGTCCAGGACTGGGAGGGCCCGAGCGGGGTCGCCGAGTAGGTTCCGGCCCCACTCGAGGACCCCGACACCACACCGACCGTCGTCGAGGTGGTGGTGGAGTCCGCGTACACCGCCCGTGCCGCCCCGGGGGCGGCGTCGGTGGCGGTCTTGGTGGCCGGCGTGGTCGCGGTCTTGGCGGTGCCCGTCACGGTCAGCGGGACGTCGGCGACGAGCTTCTTCGTCGACGGGTCGTAGTGCGATTCGAGCGGCGTCTGCTTCTGGCAGTCCGGGGCCTTCGGCGTCGTCGTCGCGCAGCCGGGCAGGACCACCAGGTAGGCCCGGGCCGCCCAGTTCGCTCCGAACGCGGCGTCAAGGCTCGACGCGTCGACGCCCAGGCGCACGGGCGCGGCATCGCCCGAGCCGGGGCGGGTGAGGGTCACCGCCACACCGGGGATTCCGGCGGTCGCCGCGGTCTTGGCGTCGGCCATCTCGACCTGGATCGTCTGGCCTCCGGCTGACGAGCCGGCCAGCGGCGCGATCGTGACCGGCAGTCCCGAGGCCTTGGCCTCGGCACCGGCCTGCGGCTTCTCGCCCTCGCCCAGGGGGTGCGCTTCGGGTGCGGATCCGAGCGTCACCGAGGCGTGGCCGCCCGGAACCGATTGCGGGTTCCTCGGCGGTGTCCAGGTCGGCGGCACCGGGTGTTCCGGCTTCGCAGCCGGCACCGGTGCGGCGTTCTGTCCGGGGACCGAAGGCGTCTTCGGCAGGGCGGTGTTGGGCGGCGACCACTTGCGCGAGTAGTCCGGCCCGTCCGCCGCCGCCGCGATCGGCAGGGGCGCCAGCATCGACCCGAGGACGGCGGCCGTCGTGACGGCCGCCATCCGGCCGCGCAGTCTCCCCCTCCCGCCCTTTATCTTCTCGAAGCCTGATCGTTGCTTAAATGACACTCTGTTACATCCCCCAAGCATCGGTCCCCCCGAATACGGGAGGCATGTCCTGTATCCGAACCGGCGGATGCTAGCGAACCTTGCTGATGGACAGTCAAGCCCTATCGCCTGGTGAGGATTCTCACGGAGGTGCACGAAGCAGCCATTTCGCACCAAGTCTGGACTTCGCCATCGAACTTGGATTGGCCGATGTCAGTGCGTGCCCCTACGGTGCCGATGACCTGTGCCTATGCAGGTCTTTCCGTGTTTGTTGGGGGGAGATTCCCGTTTTGAACAGAAAGCACCGCCACAACGGTGCGCCACTCAGGGCGTTGACCGCGACAGCCGTTCTGGCGCTCACAACCGGCCTGTCGGGGCTCACTGCCCACGCCGCCGATGCGCCGACGGTGCCGTCGCAGGCCACGATCGACGCCACCACCGCGAAGCAGATGCAGGAGCGCCCGCCCGCCAACGCGGCCGAGAAGGCCATCGCCGAGGCCAAGGCCACGCAAAAGAACGTCCCGATCGACTCGCTCACGACCGAGTACAGCGAGACCGTCGCCACCCCCGAAGGCCACCTCGCGCTCACCAGCCACCCGGACCAGCAGCGCGTACGCCGAGGCGGCGCCTGGCAGGGGCTGGACGCCACCCTCGCCACCAATCCGGACGGCACGCTCTCCCCCAAGTCCGCGGCAGGTCAGCTGGTGCTGTCCAAGGGCGGGAACGGGCCGCTCGCCACCATGACCAGCGCGGACGGCAAGAAGCTCGCCCTGACGGCCCCGTTCGCGCTTCCCGCGCCGACCGTCAGCGGCGACAGCGTGGTCTACCCGTCCCTCGCCCCCGACATCGACCTGAAGGTCACCGCCACCAAGCTCGGCGGCCTGACCACCGTCCTGGTCGTCAAGACCCAGGCGGCTGCGGCAAACCCGGTCCTGAGGAACCTGCACTTCGGCACCACCGCCGACGGTGTCACCGTCAAGAGCGACGAGCACGGCAACATCACCGCCGCCGGCGCCGACGGCAAGCCCCGCTGGATCGCCCGCACCCCACAGATGTGGGACAGCACCCCAGCACCCGCGGTGAAGACCGCCCTGACGTTCACCGCCGCCGCCACCGACACTCCCGCGCCCGCGCCGACGGATACCGGCAAGGCCACTGCCGCCAGTTCCGACGCCGGCCCCGGGACGGCCTCCAGGGTCTCCACCATGCCCGTCACGGCCGGCCCCTCCGGCATCGACCTGACACCCGACCAGGACCTCCTGGCCCACGGCACCGCGCCCTACTACATCGACCCCGCCTTCCTGCCCTGGACCCAGGCCGCCAACTCCTGGACCTGGGTCCAGTCGACCCACGACAGCCCCGGCAACTGGCTCCGCCAGGGCAGCAACGACAGCGACCACCCGGGCGTCGGCGTCTGCGGCACCTACCCCAACGGCGGCAGCTGCATCCCTTCCGACATCGAGCGCAGCTTCTACCAGTTCGATATCAATGCGCTGGGCGGGGTGGTCGTCCACTACGCGACGATGAACATGCAGGAGTACGTCTCCGCGAACTTCGACTGCGGCACCACCTACCCGCTCAACCTCTACGTCACCGGGTCGATCGGAAACGGTACGACCTGGTCCAACCAGCCGGCGCAGCAGGGCGGTTCGCTCGGCACGGCCTGGGTCGGCGGCTCGGGCAAGGACCCGTGTCACGACAACGTGCCGTTCAGTTTCAACATCACCGGCGCGATGCAGCAGTACGCCAACTACGGCCAGCTGACCTTCGGCCTCTACGGCGACGAGAGCAACCAGTACGCCTTCAAGCGTTTCACGTACCAGCCCACGCTGTACGTCGAGTACGACCGCGTGCCCAACACCCCCACCAACCCCGGGGTGTGGCCCGCCCCTACGACGGTCAGCCCCGCGGCGACCAACCAGGCCTGCGGTGACGGCAACGCCAACGACTGGGCCTGGCTCGGCGCCGGCTCCGCCCAGAACAACGCCGTCTGGCTCAACGCCACCGTCACCAGCCCCACCCAGGCCCAAGTCAAGACCTGGGACCACATCTGGGACTACAACAGCCCCAACGGCACGAGCGGCTACACGCCCGCCGTCAACAGCGGCGGCACCACCAGCTTCCAGGTCCCCGCTGGCCTGATCCAGGACGGCCACGCCTACGGCTACGACATGCAGGCCACCGACGACCTGGACGGCGTGCCCTGGTCCGCCGCCACAGTGAACTGCTACTTCAAGGTCGACCTCACCCCACCGACCATCACCTTCCCCACCACCGTCTCCGACGCCACCAAGCAGTTCCCACCCAGCGGCAACGGTCAGACCCCCCAGATCTACGCCGGCCAGAGCGGCGTCATCCCCTTCACCGCCACCGACCCCGCCCCCAGCGGCGGCTACGCCTCCGGAGTGGCCTGCCTGCGCTGGAGCTTCGACCCGCAACTCGTCGACGCCACCTGGCAGTGCGGCAGCGCCATGCCCACCGGCCAGATCCAGGTGACCGCCGGACGCTGGGGCACCAACGTCCTCTACGTCCAGGCCGAGGACAACGCCGGCAACCTCTCACCCGTCGCGCAGTACGCCTTCTACGCCCCGTGGAACCCCAACAGTCCGGCCCCGGCCTTCGGCGACGTCACCGGTGACGCCCTGCCCGACATCGTCACCGCCGACCCCAACGGCGACCTGCGCGCCTACAGCATCCCCGCCACCGCGCCCACGGCCCCGCTCGCCGCACCGAAGGCCAAATCCCCTGGCCACGATTCCTGGGCCAACTACCGCATCACCCACCGCGGCAGCCTGCGCGGCGGCAACAACGTCGACGACCTCATCGTCCACAAGGACGGCGACAAGGCGCTCTACTACTACAAGAACCCCGGCAACACCGGCGTCACCGGCGTCTTCGACACCTGGCTCACCCTGGACAAGCCCGCCTGCGACCCCAAGCTGACCGACTGCACCGGCTACAACGCGACCGACTGGTCCACCACGCTGCAGATCGCCGCCAGCGGCGACCCCAGCACCACCAAACTCGACACCAGCAAGAAGTTCCTCAACCGCACCGGCCTGTTCACCATCGAGACCAGCCAGGACGGCACCGGCGCCCTCTGGTTCTACCCCACCATCGGCGACGGCACCTTCGGCTCCCCCACTAAGCTCGCCGCAACCGGCTGGAAGGGCTGGGACCTCATCTCCCCCGGCGACTGGGCCGGCCAAGGCCACCCCGGCCTGTGGGCACGCAACCAGACCACTGGTGACCTGCGCGGCTACACCTTCACCACCGGCACCATCACCATCACCGGCGACTTCGGCACCAGCACCAGCTACCCCACCCTCACCGGCATCGCCACCGACACCAAGATCGGCTACGGCGTCACCGCCGCCACCTGGCCCGTCATCGGCTCCGATGGCGACCTCACCGGTATCGGCTCTCCCACACTCTGGGCCATGACCCCCAACGGTGTCATCCAGACCTTCACTGGCCACTCCACCACCACCGACCCCTACTACACCTGGACCAACGGGCCGACCGGAGTCCTCAGCACCTACGCCGAGAACAGCCCCATCACCTACACCGCCCAGACCGGCAAGTGCGTGGACATCGCGGGAGCCAACAGCACCAACGGCACCGCCGTCCAGCTGTACGACTGCAACGGCAGCAACGCCCAGAACTGGAGCTTCAAGCCCGACGGTAGCCTCCGCGCCCTCGGCAGCTGCCTCGACGCCACCGGACGCGGCACGGCCAACGGCACGCCCCTGCAGATCTGGGAATGCGGAAACGGCGCCCCGCAGCAGACCTTCGTCCCCAGGCCCGACGGCAGCCTCTACAACCCCGCATCCGGCCGCTGCGTCGACCTCCCCGGCGGCACCGCAACCAACGGAACCCGACTGCAACTGTTTGACTGCAACGGCACCGCAGCCCAGAAGTGGACCGCTCTCGTACGAAGCTAACGTCAGAATGAAGCGCTGAGCTGACCAAAAAAGGTGCCCCTGACCGGTCTCCGGTCAGGGGCACCTACATGTTTCTCCGCCGACAATCGCCTGGCAGGAATCGAGCTACGTCACACGCGGTAATGCTTGCGGTACACAGAGATCGCACTCAACAGAGAACTCCACCGGCCGGCGTGCCTGGCCGAGGGCTCGTTCCCCGGCCAGGCCGTGCACCGTCAGGCCGAAGCCTGTCCCTCCGACGCGGCGTCACGCGGGACCTCGGCGGGCGCGGGCGCGGCGGCAGCAGCCGGGGCCGACACCAGGGCCCGGCCCCGGGCCTCCTGGGCGGCCCTGGCCGCGAGCAGGTTGACGCCGGCCCGGCGCGCCTGCTGCATGGCGGTCAGCCGGTTGACCACCACGATCGCCGCGACCGCCGCCACCAGCCGCAGTGCCGACCCGGAGGCCTCCACCCGGATCGTGTTGCGCAGGCTCTCGAGGTCACCGGGGACCAACGGGTCCACGTGACCCACCATGGTACCTGCGATCCGGCCGACGATCAGCGAGCCGATCCACGTGGACCACCACACGGCGAGGACCTTCTCCGACGGCGTGCCTCGCCTTCCCTCCGCGTCCAGCGGCGCGCTCGCCCTCCAGCATTCCACCATCAGCTGCCAGGGGAACCAGAGTAGGACGACCGGGGTGAACCAGGCCCCGATGCTCCAGCCGCGTCCCAGGCGGTGCCCGTTCGGCACGAGCAGGTCGGCGTTCTGGCGGATGCGGTAGAACCAGACGATGAACACCACGGCGGTGGCCAGCGCCAACGTGATGAACAGCTCGCTCACCGTGTTCGCCACCGAGTCCACGGCGTCGAAATCGGCGAGGCCGACATCGCCCGACCCGTCCACCACCCGGCCCAGCAGCACGTCCCGCCAGACATCAACCGCGACCGCCACCGCCGCCACCACAGCGTTCAACCCCAACAGGACGTAGACCGCCACGGCAAGGCCATTCGCCGGGCGCAGCGCCGCCGCCCACCCCGGAGCCGCCTCCGCGCAACCGAAGCATCGGCCGCTGTCCGTCCCCGCGGGGCGTGTCCCGCACGCCACACACACCATCAGATCGTCAACCCCCTGGAATCGCCGCGTGCTCAACCACACACGCCGGTACGCCACCACCCCGACCGGGATGGGCGCGCCGACTCTAGGGGATCCACGGCGCCGTCAACGACACGGTGACCGATCGGAGCGACGCCCGCTCCAACGGGCCGGGGGACGCCACCTACCGCACGCAGTTCAGCTACGACCCGGCCGGCGAGCTGCTGTCCACGACCGTGCCCGCCACCTCGGACTTCCCGCAGGGGCGTACCTCCTACGTCACCCGCACCAGCGGGAGCGAGGCCGCCGTCGGCAGTGACGGCAACCCGACGACCGGGACCCAGCCGGCCGGACTCGTCACCTCGCAGTCCCCGTACGTCGACCACTCCGCCTATCCCAACCAGGCAGCGGTGCCGGCGAACCTGAGCACCGTCAACTCGTACAACGCGGCGGGAGACCTCACCAAGACCGTCAGCCCGCTGGGCCTGGTCACCACCTACACCTAGGACAACCTCGGCCGCCTCACCTCCAGCGCCGAGGCGTGCACCAACTGCGGACAGGGCCAGACCCCGACCACGGTCACCACCTCGTACACGTGGGACGGCCAGGGCAACCAGCTCACCCGCACGGACCCCGCCACGACGGACGCCGTCACCGGCACCGTCCACACCCGCCGCACCACCACCGCCTACGACACCGACGGCAACACCATCACCCAGACCGTCGCCGACCTCACCGGCGGCGACGCGCCACGCACCACCACCTGGTCGTACTCCAGCACCACGAGCCACCTCGCCAAGGTCACCGACCCGGCCGGCCGCTCGACCAGCTACACCTACGACAAGTACGGCAACAAGGTCGGCAGCACCGACGCCGCCGGGACCACCTACAGCTACGACTACGCCCCGATGGGCTGGTTGCAGCAGGTCACCATCGCCAACTACACCGGCAGCCCCACCAGCCCGGTCAGCGCCCGCCCGCAGATCGTCGAGTCCCGCGCCTACGACCCCGCCGGCCGCCTGGCCAGGGTGACGGACGCGATGGGGCGTTCCACGCACACGTACTACAACGACGACGACACGGTCTCCGAGATCGACGCCGACGGATTCCACAACTTCGACCCCGTCGCGCAGGCCTTCGACGGCACCGAGCGCAACGTCATCCTGCAGCAGAACACCTACGACGCGGCGGGCAACCTGACCCAGCGCGTGACCGGCGGCGGCAAGACCACCGTCGCCAACACCTGGGACGCCGCAGGCCGCGCCACGAGCACGACGGTCGACCCCGGCGGGCTCAACCGCACCAGCAGCAACGCCTACGACGCCGTCGGCAACGTGGTGCGCTCCACGATCACCGACGGAACCCAGACCCGGGAGACCGACTTCACCTACGACGTCGCCGGGAACGTCACCGCGCAGACCGCCAAGAACCCGCCGCAGGACTCCACGACCACTTTCACCTACGACCAGCGCGGCCTGCCGCTCACACGTACCAGCCCCAACGGCAACGTCAGCGGCGCCAACCCCGCCGCGTACACCGTCGGCTTCCTCCACGACGAGGCGGGCCAGCAGGTCGTCACCACCGAACCACCGACGGCCACCACCACCTTCAACCCCGCGACCGGACAGCCCCTCACGCTGACCGTCGCCCCCGAGACCCGCACCGGCTACAACACCTTCAGCGAGAGCGCCGAAACCAAGGACCCGACCGGCAACATCACCACCACCACCCACACCTTCGACGCCACCGGCGAACACCTCGCCGTCGCGAGCAACACCTACACCGCCCCTGACGCCAGCGGCACCTTCACCGCCGTCACCCGCACCGACTTCGACGCCATGGGCCGCCCCGAGGTCCTCACTGACGCCAAGGGCAACACGGCCACCAACATCTACGACCAGCTCGGCAACCTTGTCGAGAAGGACCTGCCGAGCGTCGGCGGAACCGCCCGGAAGTGGCTCGACACCTACGACCTCGACGGTGAGAAGCAGTCCATCACCGACCCGTCCGGCGCCCAGACCCTCTCCACCTACGACGACCTCGGACGCACCGTCACCCTGACGGACGGGGTCACCATCTCCAGCAGCTACGACGCCGCAGGCCACCTCACCAGCCAGGCCGGCAGCGGAGGCGAGGCAGCGACCCCGACCCGCACCGTCGCCTACGACGCCGACGGCCGGATCACCTCGCTGTCGACTCCCCGCGGCACCCAGGCCTACACCTACGAGGACCGAGGCGCCATCGCCTCCGCGTCCGGCCCGATGGGCACCAGCACCTACACCTACGACGCGGAAGGCCGACTCGCCTCCCGAGCCGACACCGCCGACACCACGACCTTCACCTACGACACCGCCGGGCAGCTTAAGACCCTCGCCGATCCCCAGACCGGCAGCACCCTCGCCTACAGCTACACGCCCACCGGCCGGGTCGCCGCCATCCAGTACGGCACGGGCAACACCCGCTCCTACACCTACGACGACCAGGGCAACGTCACCACCGACAGCGTCAAGACCAGCACCGGCGCGGCCGTCTCCTCGCTCGCCTACACCTACTACCCGTCAGGCCGCCTCAAGACCCAGACCACCACCGGCCTCGCCGGCGCCACCACCCACACCTACGGCTACGACGCCGCCGGCCGACTCAGCACCTGGAACAACGGCGCCGCCACCACCGCCTACGCCTACGACGGCAACGGCAACCTCACCTCCAACGGCACCACCACAGCCACCTACAACCAGCGCAACCAGCTCAGCACCGCCGGCACCACCACCTACACCTACACAGCCCGAGGCACCCGCTCCGCCGCCACGACCGGCACCACCACGACGAGCGCGACCTACGACGCCTTCGACGAACTGACCAGCCAGGGCGGACAGACCTACACCTACGACGCCCTGGGACGCCTCACCACCAGCGCCGGACACACCTTCACCTACGACGCCACCAGCAACAACCTCACCTCCGACGGAACGGAGAACTACACCCGCACACCGACCGGCGGCCTGACCGCCATCGGCACCCCCGCCGGAGCCGCCTTCGCCTACAGCGACCGCCACGGCAACCTCGTCGCCACCTTCACCGCCACCGGCACCACCACCGCCGGCACCAGCGCCTACGACCCCTGGGGCAAGCCCACCGCGACCGCCGGCACCACCCACAACCTCGGCTACCAGAGCGGCTGGACCGACCCGACCAGCGGCCAGATCAGCACCGCCAGCCGCTGGTACGACCCCGCCACCGCCGACTTCACCAGCCGCGACACCGCCAACCTCGCACCCATCACCGCCGCCGGAGCCAACCGCTACGCCTACGGCGCCGGCGACCCACTGACCAACGCCGACCCCACCGGCCACAACCCGTGCGAACTGGGCGGCGCAAGCCCGGACGACGATCCGGCGGGCGGCGGCTCCGGCGACTCGGCAGCGGCCTCGGCCCCGGCCCCCGCCTACGCCGGAATGAGCGCGAGCGCCTGGGAACGCAAGGCCCAGCACATGGCGGACGTGGAAAGCGCGGAGGCCGCAGAGCTGAAGGCCGCCTACAACCGCATGAGCTACGGGGAGTCGTCAGCCGGCCAGGAGGCCGCAGGTTCATGGTGGGTGAACTACAAGGTCGAGTTCACAAAGCGGCTCAAGCGCGGCTACGGCTATGGCGGGGCAGGGGCAGGGGCAGCCGGACTCGCGCAGGCGGAAGCCATGGCCGAAGCCGAGGCGATGGCGATGGAGTTCGAGCTGGCCGCCGGCTACAGCAGCTGCGACACCGACGGGGCGGGCCCGCCGCCGCCCCCTCGTCACCACAAGTTCCCGCCCCCGCCGCCGAGGAACGACCAGCCGCCGGCAGTGGACCCCCACAACATCGACCCCGTCCCCTGCACGCATTGCTCCACCCCCACCCCTCAGGGCACCCCGCTCAACGGCCCCGAGGCCGGCCCGACGCAGCAGGGCACTCCCCAGGCAGTCCACTCCGGCCCCGGCTCGCCCTTCGCACCGGGATCCCTCCCGGATCCCTTGACCAATGGCGGGCCCGCTGCGGGATCGCTTTTCGGGCCGGGAGCTAGCGGATCGGCCAGCCCCTCGTCATCCGGAGCGACCCAAGACGAGTTGGACGGTCTTGTTCAGAGATGTGAATACTGGTTCGGGCGAACCGAAAGCGATTGTCGCCAGATCCCGGTGATGGTGGTGGACGGGAAGAAAACTCCGAAGATCGCCATCAATGACCAGTCGGCGATCGATTCTGGCCAACCGTTTCTCCTGCACGCTCTCAGGAACGAAAAAGACGCCGACCGGAATCGGGAGCTGGCTGGCTGCAAGTCGGCATGGCAAGGGCCTCAGAGCTGTGACGAGTACCCTTTTGCCTCGACCTATGAAGGGGGTATCGGAGCCCAGACGATGGGTGTTCCAGTGGCAGAGCAGAGGATCCAGGGGCCTGATATTTCTGGGTTCTATTCGAGGAAAAGAATCAAGCGAGGGGACGAGTTCATGGTTCTCGTCATCAATGTCAAGAGGTACGGTGGGGTCTATCATGCAGGGTGATGGCGGAGCGTGGCTGCGGGAGAGGAACTGAGTGTGAGCACCCTTCTGTCATCGGTAGAGGTGACTTCCCTTTGGGGTCTCGTGTCGATTCGGGACTTCGGGACCGATGACTACCCTCAGACGGACGACGGAGAGTACGACTGTCTTCCGGGGCATGGCCAGATCTATGTCAGCACCAGGACCGACAGTGACGGAGACGTAGAGGTCCGAATCCATCTAGGAGAGGCCGCCCCGGCGGACATGAGGGTGATTTACGACGGCCCCATGGATTTCAAGTCCGGAGTAATTTCCGTCACGCCACCGGCAATGGAGGACCGGGAGACCGTGATCCTGCCGAGTGCTGGAATATGGCGCGTGGTCGTGGCAGTCTCCGGTGGCAGCAGGCCTGACCTGGTGTGCCTCTACCTGACCAAGGCGCCGTAACTGCAGCTGAGGTTTGAGACCGCGTTTGAGATCTGTCGTGTCCCAGCCTCTTTCGTGACGGTCCGTCGGTTCATTCGGCGGGCCGTTTCGGCTTTCCTGGCCGGTGGTGGGCATGCCTGCGGCCCGGCTGTCGCGTCGGGTGGGCGCCGGGTTCCACTGGCCCGGCCGGAGGATGACTCGTCGGGACAGGACGTCGTTGGTCGCCCGCTCTGGACGGTGTAGCGGGATTGTCGCTGGTGGAGCGGTTGCGGCTGGTGCCCGATCCGCGTCGGCGGCGCGGGGTGCGTCACCCGTTCGTGGCGGTGCTGCTGGTCGCCGCCTCCGCGGTGGTCGCCGGCGCGCGCTCGTACACGGCTATCGGCCAGTGGTCCGCGAACGCTCCGCAGCACACCCTGGCCCGGCTGGGCGCCCGGGTCACGGGCGCACCGAGCGCCGCCACGATCCGGCGAGTCATCGGCCTTGTCTGTCCCGGCGGATTGGCCGACCTGACCGGCGCCGATCCCGCCGGCTCGGACTCGATCGCCGTGGACGGCAAGGCCGCCCGCGGCTCCCGGCACGGCACCTTGCCCGCCGCCCACCTGCTGGCCGCGATGATTATGCGGCCTCCCCCGGAGCGGAGGCCGCGTGCAGTGGGTGGATGTCAGGAAGCGCGTACACGGTCGCGCTATGGACGTCAGACTGGCCGGATGAGTACTTGGCTGGTCCGCCGGTTGCGCCGGCTGCACGCGTACCTGCACCGGTCGATCGACAGCAAGGACGAGAGCCAGCGGCGGCGGGCATGGGGGCTGTGGGGAGCAGGGACGGTCGTGGCGGTCGGATTGTCCAGCAGGGTGGCCTCGTGGTTGGGCCATGCCGTCGGACTGGGTGACGGGTGGACATTCCGCCTTGCCCTGTTCTCGGCGCTCACCGCCTTCATCGGTGCGATGGTCTGGCTCGCGGCTGAGCCGGGACCACGTGACCGCAAGCCCTTGCTGCTGAAGACGCTGGGCGGCCTTGCAGCGCTCGGCATCGTAGTGATCATCTCGATCTGAGCCGAGCAAAGGCTTCGGCGGCCAGGGTCCACTGCTGGCCGCGCATCAGTACAGCCGGCGACGTTGGGTGGTACGGGCGCGGTCCGGGCAGAGGGTGCCCTTGCCCCTATGCCGATCCGCTTGGCGCGGCGTGTCGCCAACCGCCTTACCCGATGTCCCGGATCCACGATGATGGGATCCGCCCGGATCAACGGGCCTACACAGCGCGGGGAGTCGCAGGTGGCAACGCAGGCCGAAACCGGCACGCAGCAGGAACGCGTCGTGGGACGGGTGTTCACGGTGCGCCTGGACCCCTACGGCCGCCCCACGGCCGGCACGGTCCGGCTTTCCTGCTCCGGCGCGGCCTGCACCGATCAGCGCTTCCCCAGCACCGCCGAGGGCCGCCAGGCGGCGGTGGAGCACGTCAAGCTGCACGTGGCCCGCATCCGCGCGGGCGGCGGGCCACGCGCTCACGCGTACTGCGCCTGTCTGACCGGCGACTGCGCGTGGCACCTCGCCGACCTCGACACCATCGCCGGACGCCGTAGCGGGACGCGGCCGACGGCGGGCGCGGTGCGGTGCGGCGGTGCGGCGGTGCTGGCCGTGTACGCGGACCGGACGGGACGGCTCTGGCGGCTGGCAGAGACATGCGCGCGGTGCGCGGCCGCCACTCCCGGCTGCCGGGTGCTGGCCAGCGCCGTGCCCGCAGCCCGGACCACGCCAGCCAAGGCAGGCCCGGTCAGTGGGAAGCCGGTCTCAGCAGAGGAGCACTCGGGCGGCACTAACGGGCAGGACGTGGCGGCGGCGTTCTCCGACCGCACCCCTTTCCCCGCGACCGAGCCTCCCTCCCCCGCCGCCGCTGCGCCTGTGCCTGGTGCCCGCGCCGCCTCACCAGCGGAGGCGTCCCGGCGATCCACGCGGTGGGGGAAGATCGCGCAGCGCATCGTGCCCTACGACCTCGAGCCCGAGGCCCTGCGCACGGAGCTCATCGAACTCGGCGACGCCTTCCGCGACCACCAGAAGCGTCCCGAACCCGACCCCGCACTGCTCGCCGAGCTCCAGGAGCGCAAGGCCCGCGCGTTCGACCTGTGGGCCGCCGTCACCGGCGACACCAACCTGCGCCACGAGGCCCAGCGGGCCCGCCAAGCAGCGCAGACCAGCCGTGAGACGCACCGCAACCGCACCGGCTACGTGTCCGGCGGCCCGGACGGCGAGCGCGAGGTCGTGGTGGAGCGGCTGCTGACCCGGCAGCAGGCCGCCTGCGCCCGCACCGTGCTGGACCATGTCGCCGCCCATGCCCCGCACCACGACGCCCAGGTGCACCTGGGCGTTCTCATGCTCACCCTGCGCACCGCGCGCGTCGGCACCGGGAACGTCACCGGCCAGGACCTCACCGGCTGGCTCCAGGACGATACCGAGCGGGTCCTAGAGCAGCTGGTGGCCGCCGACTGGCTGCGCCTGCCTGGCACCGTCGCCGAGGCGCTGGCCTCCCGGCCGGAGAGCCCCACCGTGGTCACCGTGCCCTCGCTGCTGCCTCGTGACCCGTACCCGTTCACCTTCGGCAAGTCCACCCGCCCGAAGCTCTCCGGCTGGGCCCAGAAGACCGTCGGCGACCGCAAGCTCCGCAAGAAGAAGACGGGCACCGCCACCCGGCTCCTCGCCCTGTACACCGCCGCCCACACCCGCCCCGACGGCCGCCTCGGCCACCCCGAGGACGGCGGAATCCCCCTGGAGGCGGCGGCCGCGTTCTGCGCCCTGCCGATCGAGGAGATCACCGAGCACGCCGGCCTGCTGGTCGCCGCCGACTGGCTCACCGAAGCCGACACCGCCGACGGACTGCTGCGCGGCCGGCTCGCCGAGCGCGTCTGGCCCCTGGGCGGACTGCTGTAGCGAGGACGCTTGTCCCACACCCCGCCTCAAGACCAGGAACCGAGCGCCGTCCCGGCTGGCCCGCGGCCCGCCGTCGCGGCCGCGGTTCCGATCACCCGTCCCGGGAACGATCCGGGCATGGACAGCGAGCACCAGGACCAGGCCGGCCCGGTCGACGAAGCGCGGGCCCGGGAACTGACCGAGCAGCTGCGCACGGCGATCGAGGACGTCCGAGCCGCCGTCCTAATGCTCGCCCGCCGGGTCCGCGCCGCCCACCAGGCGAAGGTATGGACCGTACTCGGGCACCCGTCGTGGCCGGCGTACGCGCTCGCCGAGTTCGGCATCGGCCGCTCGACCGCGTACCGGCCGCTCGACCTGGCGGCCGTCGCCGAGGCGATCGAGACCACCGTGCAGTCCGAGCTCGGAGTGTCCCACGCGTGGGACAGCACCGACCTGGTCCTGCCGGTACGCGCCATCGTCGACCTCAAGGGCCGCACCGCGGAGCTCACCGACCTGATCGCCGAACGCCTCACCAACGCCCACCAGGACGCCGACGGCGCCGCGCTCCCGGCCGAGACGGTCGACGGGATCGTCGCCGCGGCGGTCGCCGAGGTCCGCGCCCGCCCCGACATCCCGGCCGCCGAGCTGGAGACCGGCCCCACCCCGGACAGCATCACCGCCGAAGCCTGGCGCCGCCACGTTTCTGCCGGCCGCGACGCGATCACCCAGCAGCGCGCCGCCCAACTCGGCATCGGCGCGCTCGCCCTCGAGGTGATGCCGGCCTACGTCTCCGACCGCCAGGCCGAGGACAGCGGCCTCGCCCGCCTCACGAACGACATCGGCATCACCACCGAAGAGATCCTCGCCTGCCGCCGCTACGCCCTCTCCGGGGACGTCCGGGCGATGGACGGCTGGTAGAACCGCAGGCCAGAGGTGTCCCGTCCCGCTCTAGTTTGTCGGTGCGGCGTGTCGCTGACCGGAGGTTGGTGAACCCTCAAACCGCCCGGGCTAGGGAACATCAGCCGGGACGCCTATCGCTCAAGCCGGCGGAGGACTACTGGTACCAGTCGTCTCCGCCCTCAGCGAGTGAGCGCCCGAGGTAGTCCCGCAGGTCACGGGCCACCCAGCGGCGACTGTCGGTCTCGTGCTCCCAGACGAAGATGTCTGGCCTCCGTGGCGTCTGCACGAAGGCGAACTGGTCGCCGCCACCGTTGTCTCCGAAGAACAGGAGAGCGTCGAACGGCATGTACAGCTGAGCGAAGGAGCCATCCGACCGGAAGTAGATGTTCTGCTCGACGATCTGCTCGATGCTCCAGACGGTGTCCACGCTGGTCTGCCCGACGATCCCGTTGCTCTCCAGCAACAACTGCTTCAGCCCGGCCGGCAGCTCCTCCCCGAGCTTTCGCTCCGCCTCAGCTAGGACTGCCTCGTCGGTCGGATCTCTGAAATCGGCGTCGGGGAACACGCCACGGGCTACTTGTCTCCACATGATCCGGAAGCGTAGCCATCCCGGATGACAAGCCCATGCGGGACGAACCACGCTCACCGACAACACGCAGTGGGACGCCACCGCTGGCCCGTCACCCGAGCGACAACCTCGACTGGGACGGGCTACGAAGCGGACAAGACGTGCTGGTACAGCGGCAACCTACGCCGGGACAGGACAGCAGGCCAAAGCGGGCGGCTTGATTTGCGCCCGCCCCGGCGGGCCTCGGACCGGGAGCGATTTATGAAACCGCCGCAGGTCACAGGCCTGCGGCGAGGCGGCCGGAGCCGGTCAGATCTACCGGTCCGGGTCGGAGAAGGTCAGGCCGCCGGGCGAGAGGCGGCGGCGGGCCGGGGCGGGTACGGCCACGGTCTCGCCGGGCGGCTGGCGGAAGGCCGCGCCCTGCTCGACCGGCAGCCGGCGCACGCCGGACTGGGCGGGCACGGGCACGTCGGTGGCGGTCGCGGAGAAGGCGGGCATCGCGAGAGGGCGGCGGTCGGTCATGATCACCAGTCTCGCAGCCCGGAGTGGGCCGGGTAGGCCAAACCGCTATCACCGGTGGTAGCGCTCTGGCCCAGGCCGCCAGGGCCGACCGATCTCGCCCGCCCTCGGGTGGGATGGCCACGGGGACGGCTACGCATCCGTATACGGTCCAGATCCTGCTCGCTCACGTACGTCCCCCTCGCTGCTAACCGCTGCGGCCCGGGCCGGGGCCGGCAAACGGGTTGTCGCGGCCACCCTGCCGCCACCGCCGAGGGTCCAGCCGTGGGCGGCGACCAGGGCGAGGAAGACGTTGGCGACGGGCACCGGCTCGCGGGGGCCGCGCCGGGGCGAGAGCACGCAACCACCGTCGCCGAGCTCTAACCGCAAGTCAGGCTCATCTGGTCTGCCAGAGGACCGTGAAGAAGAAGAGGGCTACGAGAAACACGAAGGCCGGCAGCACGCGCCTCATGCCGTGAGCGTCGAGGCCCAAGTAGTCGCGGATGGCAACCGGCACCGTGCGCTTGGGGGCGCAGGTGGGGTACGCGCGCGGTGGTGCGGCCGCGATCGGATCCTGAGGAAGGGGTTTTGGGACGGCCTGGGGGCGGGAGGCCGCTCCCGACCCGGTCGGCGGCGATACTGGCGGCGGGAGTGGTAGTTCAAGGGGAAAGCTGCCGGGAAGCTGCAGGGGTGCGGTGACCACGGGGCGGGGGGCGGGAGGGCCCGCAGGCTCTGCGGGGGACGGTCCGGGCTCCTGCGACCAGGTGCCGACGGCCGTCTCGGCTTGGGCGGGCACGATCGCGTCGTGTCGCTGCTGCGCATCGACCAGGGCAGTGCGCCAGATGTCGCGCGTCGCTTCAGGCAGCTTTTCCAGGAGGTCCTGAGCCTCGGCGTACAGCGCGTTCGGGTTGGCGACCACCGCTTGGGCGGCTGCAACGGCCAGGGCAGGATGGCTGATGAAGCCGCGGCCCACGATGGCCAGGCAGTGGCGGCGCTGGGACGGCGACAGAAGCGGGCTGGACAGGGTCCGGGCGAGGAACGTCCCGCCCTCAGGCTCGCCGCCGCTGTCCGCCTCCACGTCGTTGACGAGTTTGGCGGTCAGCACGTCGGGGCCGATCCCGCCCCAGTAGGCGTGCCCCGTTGGCGGGTACACGGCTGAAAGGAACCGGCGCTGGGCCCGCACCATGTCCGATGTCAATGGCGGTGCGGTGAGAACGTCGCCGTAGTGGGCGGCCCATGCCGCGCGGATCGCAGCGTCGGCTTCCTTCTGATCTGCTGCCCCGGCAAGGCGCTGCACGGCGATCAGTGCCTTTCGGTAATCCGGGTCGAGGGGCTGCGGGAACAGTACGGCCGAGGCCCGGTCCCAGTACCTCTCCTCGTGGTACAGCAGAACTTCATGCGGGTCGAGGTCGCCGTCGATCGGCTTGTCGACCAGAACGCCGGCAAGGCTTTCGATGTGCAGCGACAGGACGGTGGCCGGATCGTCCTCGGTCTGGCCCTCGTGCGGGGGCACATGGTCGGCGACCCGGTCGAGGAACTCCTCGGCGTCCCAGTCGTCGGATACCCCCGACCATTGCAGGGCAGCAATGCGCCGGGTGAACGAGATCCGCGCACGCTCACGCAGTTCCTGCGCGTCCACCTGGCGCAGCAGGTTGTCCGGGGCGAGGACTATCTCGGTGCCGCTTACCATCGCGGGGTGCCGGGCCCGCAGCTTGAGCCACCACTCGTGGGTGGAGCGAGCGACCAGGAGGACGCGAATACGGTGTGCCGGGGCACGGTGGTTCACCAAGGCTTCCAGCAGCGCCCTGACCTGGCCAAGGTGGTACTCGGCGTAGTCAACGATGATCAGGGCAGGGCGGATCAGGTGGCGCAGCATCTGGTAGGTCTGGTCGGGGGCGGTCTTCGGGTCGAGGAATCCTGCTGACCACGCGAAGTTCGTGGCGTCGGGGGCCGACTCGGCCTGCGGCCTGCGATCGGCCAGGCGCCTGGCCAGTTCTACGGCCAGGCGTGTCTTGCCGACTCCTCCGGAGCCGCATACGACGGCGACGTCGACAGCCTGCGGGCTGTGGCACCAGGCGCGCAGGAGTTGCAGTTCCGTGTCCAGGCCGGTGAACTCGACGGTCTCGGAGCGTGCGGCCAGGAGATAGGAAGCGGCCGCGACGGGCTGAGGAGCACTGTCGAAGAGGGTGTGGAGGTCGGCGGGTTCCAGTTGCGGGCGCGTGCCGGACGCTCGTTCCACGATGTCGCAGAACCCGCGGTCGTCCAGGAGACGGCGAACGGGGACAGCCTCCAGGCGGCCATTGGCCCGCCCGGGCAGGGCCTGCTGCACCGTGGCGATGAGCAGGTCCTCGTGAAACACCCCGGCACCGGACATTCCAGCCCACGGAGAGGTGCCGGATGCAGATTCACCGGACGGGACCACGCTGTCGGCTTGGAGGCTGTAGAAGTTGCCGTCCGTGTCGACCGCGTTAATGTGCCCTTCCACGGCCTCGGGTTCGCGCCGGTCACCATCGCGCTTGGCCGCGTCGGGAAGACCAACGGCGACGCAGCGCGCCTGCCGCGACGGGCTGATGCACACGAGCTCACCCCACCGAACCGGAGCGAACTCGCGCGGAAGGTCAGCCGGCCGAAACCGCAGCAGCGCGACGTCGTCCAAGTGCCAGGCCACCTCGGCCGCCGCGCGCCCGCGTCCGCCGATTAGCCTGACCGCGCAGCGCCCAAACGCCTGGCCGGACCCTGCGGGCCTCACGACGTGAAGTGCTGTCAGGACCAGCCCCGGCGCGACCACGCACCCGGCGCCGATCCGGCCCGCACACTCCACGGCAACGGCCCGTTCCCAGAACATCGACGACGACCCGCTACCGCAGCGAGTAGCCGTTCTCGGGCAGGCCTGCCTCTCCGGTGCCGTTGATCGGTACCGCGTCGCCGCCGACAACCCCCAGCGTCACGGTCAGCCGGTGCGTCTGTCCGCTCGACTGCTCAGCCCGGGCCTCGCCGGAGAAGACGAACGCCTTGACCCCGCCGCTGGCACCGCCGACCCGGCGCAGCTCCAGCCCCAGGTCCACGACGACGTCCTTCACCGTGAACCGGATCTCGGAGTCCGCGCCGCTGCGCTGAGCGGCGATCAGCCCGGCCCGAACGGCCGTGATCTCCTCGGACAACTCCGTTCCGTCGAGTTCCATGCGCTCCCCCACGATCACCACGTGCCCGGATCCGCCAGCGTATCTGCGGTGTGCGCACCACATGCCGAGAACGCCCGAACTCGGGCCTGACCATAGCCACTTCATCGTGCCACCGTGCCGTGCCGGGAACCGGGGAAACAGTACAAATCCCTCTCGGCCCAGCCCAGCGGACCGGAGGGTCAGGGTGTCGGCGGTGGCGTGACCTGGCAGACGACGAGCTCCAGGCGCGGGACGACGTAGTAGGCGAGCAGACCGCCGGCGACGTC